>JALVDN010000001.1 GCA_027008965.1 Flavobacteriales bacterium
AACCATGACCGTTAATATTGCAGGAAGTTTCATAATAGGTTTCAGTATGGAGTATTTATTGAGGCATCATTATCCTAATCTTTTTTTATTCATAACGGTTGGTTTTTTAGGCGGATTTACTACTTTCTCCTCTTTCAGCTATGAGGCCATGTTGTTTTTAAAAGAAAACAATTTAGGTATGTTTCTGGTCTATACTTCAACCACCTTTATTCTTGGCATGATAGCCGTATTTTTTGGATACAATTTATCAAAAATCTTATTTGCTTAAAAGGTACGATTTTTGTATATTAAGGCTGAATGAAAAGCAGGCTGTCTTGTCGCTCTGCCATAGGCAGAGAGGAAAGTCCGGACACCGCAGGGCAACCCGGCGGGTAACACCCGTCGCCGCATGTCAAATGCGGTAGGACTAGTGGCACAGAAACCAGGTACAGTTCGGCTGTAGTGAAAAGGCCAAACTCCGGGTGGTGCAATGCCAAATAAACCGGCGCTTGAGGCTGGCCCGGCCGATGCCGGAGGGTAGGCAGCTAGAGGTGACCGGGTAACCGGCACCCCAGATAAATGACAAGACTCGACAGAATCCGGCTTATAGGCCTGCTTTTCATTTCTTATTTTTGCTTTATGAAAAATCATCCCGTCATACGAATTTTGACCGGGGCCGGAATAAGTAAAGAAAGCGGCATTCCCACGTTCAGGGAACTCAACGGGCTTTGGCATCAATACAAAATAGAAGAAGTGGCTTCTCCGCAAGCATGGAAGAAAAATCCACAACTGGTTTTGGATTTCTATAATTTGAGGCGTAGCATGTTAAAAAACGTCCATCCCAATGAAGCGCATAAGGCATTGGCCGAACTTGAAAAACATTTTCCTGTTTATATCATCACTCAAAATGTGGATGATTTGCATGAACGCGCCGGGAGTAAAAACATTCTTCATCTTCATGGAGAACTGAAAAAAGTTCGTAGTGAGAAAAATCCGTATCTTATTTATGATTGGGAAGATGATTTGCATCTTGGCGACTTGGCCGAAGACGGTGCACAACTTAGGCCCCATATCGTTTGGTTCGGTGAGCCGGTTCCGGCATTTGAAAAGGCACAACAATTGGTAAGTGAAGCAGATATTTTATTGATTATCGGTACTTCCATGCAAGTTTATCCCGCCGCAGGTTTGATTTATTCTCTTCAACCACAAGCGGAAATCTTTTATATTGATCCTAATCCTGCTCCTTTCCATACATCAAATAAACTTCATATAATCCCTGAAAAAGCTACCATAGGCGTTCCTCAAATTGTGAAAAATCTGATTGAAAAATATGCTTGAGAAAGAATTCTTCCTTCGCCCCACCCCCGAAGTAGCCAAAGATTTACTTGGAAAAGTGCTGTATAGAAAAACACCGGAAGGAATTTATAGAGGCATCATCAATGAAACCGAAGCTTATCATGGTATGAATGATAAAGCTTGCCATTGTTCCAAAGGAAGAACAAAAAGAACCGACATCATGTTTAAAGAAGGCGGAAATATTTACATCTACTTGATTTATGGCATGTATCACATGCTCAATTTGACTACTTGCAAGGAAAATTTCCCCGGCGCCGTATTAATACGGGGAGTAGCGTACCCCGAATTTTCAAAAGATGGACAAACCTTTATTCCACTTTCATCTAAAACGGACGGACCGGGTAAACTCACCAAAACTTTTCAAATAGATAAATCGCTAAACACCTTACCTATACACAAAATATCCGGATTGTGGGTAGTAGATGAAGGCATTATGCTTAAAGGATTTATTTCCACTCCCCGTATCGGAATTGACTATGCCCAAGAATGGAAAGAGAAACCCTGGCGATTTTATGTTCCGCCCGAAAAATTGTAAATTCGTTCCGTTTTAAAACATTTTATATGAGAAAATTCTTTCTTTTATTCATTATTCCTTTTTTTATTCTTTCTTGTGATAATACCCCTGAAGTCACATTAAAAAATTTTCCCGATAAATGGCATTATGATAAATCCACAACCATTGTTATTTCAAATCTTCAAGAGAATCAAATTGACCATATCAATTTTTATATAGACTCCATCATTAAAGGAGGGGCCATTGTGAATGATACGATTGTTATCCCGGCACTAAGTCATATTCCGCTAGGTAAACATGAATTCATCATACGCTTTTTCTCAAATAAAAAATTCATCAAAGAAATCAAAAAACCATTCACCTTATATGCCAAACATCCGCCTGTCAAACTTTCATTTGAATTGATACAATCCTTCCCGCATGATATAAATGCTTTTACACAAGGACTGGAATTTGACGGTGATACTTTGTATGAAAGCACCGGCTTAAACGGTGCGTCTAGCATTAGGAAAGTAAATTATAAAACAGGAGAAATAATTAAAAAATATGATTTTACTCCGGAGATTTTTGCGGAAGGACTAACGCTTTGGCAAGACAGTTTGTTGGTGCTCACATGGAAAAACGGAAAAGGATTTGTTTTTGATAAAAATTCATTTGAATCCATCGGTGAATTCCCTTATCACAAAAGCAAAGAAGGCTGGGGTCTATGTCATAACGAAAAATACATCTTCAAATCGGACGGAACCAATCAATTATGGATTTTAGATCCGGAAACACTCAAAGAACTTCGATCCGTTCCGGTTTATGCTTATCATCATGCCATCAAAAATTTAAATGAGTTAGAATGGGCAAACGGACTGATTTATACCAATGTATGGCAAAAAAACGCTTTGGCTGTGATAGATCCCGCCACCGGACAAGTCATAGGCGTCTTGGATTTATCCTCGCTTTTAAAACACATCAAAAAACATCCGCGTTTGGATGTATTGAACGGGATTGCTTATCATCAACCGAGCGGACATTTTTTTGTTACGGGCAAAAATTGGGATAAAATCTTTGAAATAAAAATCAATTGGCCCGAGGTGAAAAAAGAGAATAAACTTCCGTTTCACTAAAACAACCCGCTTCTTAGCATCACCAAAGTACAGTTTTCAACGGTTTCAATGCCTTTTTCTTCAAGTAATTTTTTGAGTTCCGGATTTTCCGTCCCGGGATTGAAAATCACCCGTTTCGGCTGAAGTGAAAGAATAAAATCATAATAAGCTTTCTGGTTTTCGGGAGAAAGATATAAAGTAACGGTGTGGATATCCTTTTCTTTTACTTCTTCCGGGCGAGTGATCGGAACATCTTCAATAACAGCATCCCTTAAACCCACTGCAACCACCGGATGACCGAATTTTCTCAGTAAACGCACCGCCTTATTGGAGTAGCGCTCGGGTTTGGGCGATGCCCCTAAAACCAAAGTTTTTTTAGTCGGCATCATCGGTTAAATATTTTTCCATCTCTTCATCGTAGAATTTGAAAGCATCTTCCACCAATTTCACTAAAACATCTTTGTTTTCTTCGGCTTCCTTGGGAGAAATATCGTCCAACCATTCCACATCTTCTGTAATTACATTGAGTAGGAACCTGGGATATTCAGTATGCAATACAAAAATTTCATCCGGAAAATCCGAATTATCGGCTATGAGAAATTTAGGCGTTTTCATGATGTATCATTTTATTTGTAAGATAGTAAAATCTGATAAATAGAAAAAGAGCGGCCATGGTTAATCCGGCTATCAAACCATACCATATTCCCTGCACACCCCACTGTAACCTTCCGAAATAAGCAATGGGAAATCCGATAATCCAATAAGCCGTAAAAGTTAAAAGGGCTGGAATTTTCACATCCTGCAAACCGCGCAATGCGCCTTGAATGGTCACTTGCAAACTATCCGAAATTTGAAATAATGCGGCAATCACCAACAATCCCGAAGCCAAACGAGCCGTTTCCAAAACTTCAGGTGTAATATTTTTCCTGCTCAAATAAATCCATGGCAATTCTTCTCTGAAAACCAAATATATCATTGAAAAAATCATTCCTATCAACATCGATTGTAAGAAAATGGAAAAAGCCACCCGTCTGAGTCCTGCATAATCCTTTTGTCCCAAACGATAACCCGTACGGATGGTTGCCGCCACCGAAAAACCCAAAAACACCATAAAAGTCATCGATGCCAATTGCAAAGCAATCTGATTGGCGGCCTGCGGAATTTTACCCAAAGTTCCGGCCAACCAAACCGAAGCCGTAAAAATGCCCATCTCAAAAACCGATTGATATCCCGAAGGAATTCCTAAAGAAACGATTTTTTTGACAATAGATAAATCCAATATTTTTTCCGGCAATTGCTTGACATAATCGCTTGTGGCAGGAAATTTTTGAAGCAAAAAATAAAAAACAAACAAAACCAAAAATCTGGAAATCAAGGTTCCCCAACCCGCCCCCAAAACACCCATGGCCGGAATCACCCAAAAACCGTAAATGAAAACATAGTTCAAAATAATGTTCAAAATATTGGTATAAATCATAGCGCGCATGGATAATTTAGTATGCCCCAAACCATCCGAAAACTGCTTCATTGCTTGAAAAATCATCACAAAAACCACCGAAATAGCAATCACTTTGATGTATGGAACCGCCAATTTCAACACCTCCGGCGGTTGATGTGCACGATGTAAAAATGGAATCAACAGCCAAACCAAAACAATCATCAACAAACCCAAAATTGCATTGATCAAAATGCCGTTATAAAAAATCCGGTGAATCCGTTCCTTATTTTTCTGTCCCAAAGCTTGACTCACCAAAGGCGTAATGGCAGAAGAAAAACCAAACCCGAAAGACATGATAAAAAACACCGTACTATTCCCCAAAGAAACCGCCGCCAATGCCGTAGGCCCCAACTTTCCCACCATAATGTTGTCGGCCAAACCCACCAGCATATGCCCCAAATAGCCCACCATCACGGGCCATGCCAACTTAAAATTGGTCCCAAACTCCGATGTGTAACTACGCCAATTCATAACAAGCACGCAAAGGTAGGGATATTCCTACTATTTTCCTGTTACATAAGAAAAACCCACATTGAAGTAACATTCAAAAGCATATCCGTTTTCTATCAAAATCCTTTTCATTTCAGGGCGCCTGCCCGCACGCATTCACACAAGCCACATTCTTTCGCTTACGCTCATACTGCGGCGTGTTCATGCGCCGGGCACCGGGCTGTCCGCTTGAATTCGGCTCGGGCAAGCCGGTTTTTGTATCGCTTGCTGCGGGGTCTTGTCGCCTCCGCTCCAAGCCTCCTCGCAAGCACAATGGCTATCAAAGGGATGAGATAGAAAAAGAATTATTTTTTATTTGTTCAATGAAGAAAATGATAGCATAGCCAAAGCTATGGTATCATTTTATGAAGCAGAACAGGTGAAAAAGAAACTTTTTATAGCCATTCAATTTGATAGCCATTGGGCGTTAGCACAAAAACAATCGTCTTCCCCTTCGCCTCATACCGCTTCCATCCCTGGCGCTTAATAGCGCACAACAAGTTGTGCTTGAATTATGAACTTTGAACTCCGAACACTGATTTGTGATTTTTTGTTCTCATACTGCAAACATTGAAGTAGTGTGTCATTTCGACAGAGCGACCAACGGGAGCGACGAGGAATCTCATTTTCATCCACTGAAGTTATTGAGATTTCTCAGTCGCTCGTGCCTCGCTCCTTCGAAATGACAGGCTCTCCTACAATAAAATCAGTAGTGCATGTCATTCCGAGCGAGTTCCGGTGCATGCCGGAACGACGAGGAATCTCATTTTTTTGTCAAATTTGTTTGAGATTTCTCGTCGCTCGCCTGCGGCTCGCTCCCACGAAATGACACGCTCTTCTACAATAAAATCAGTACCGCACTGTCATTCCGACGGAGCGAAGCGACGAGGAATCTCCGCGCCGGCGGGCGAAGTGATATCCTTTTGAAGGCCCGCCGGATTTTTTGGCCACGGCGAGGAGGCTCCGAGCTCCGACGAGGAGACCCCGCAGCCGTGACTTGCCAAAAACCGAGCGGGCCGAAAAAGATTTAAACGGAGCACGCCACTAGGCGCCCTAATAAAAAAACAAAAACTATTTTTGAGGTGGAAGATATTCCGGACGGATATTGCCGGCGGCTTGCATGATTTTATCAAGGGCTTTCGGACTCATTTTTTTGATTTGTTTCATCAACTTGCGGAAATGCTCGCGATGATTGGACCGGGCAAACGGACAATTGTATGCAAGCGCTTGAAAACCAATTAGTTCAACATAACGTTGCGCTTCGGTATTGCTGACATAAATCAACGGCCGGATGATT
>JALVDN010000002.1 GCA_027008965.1 Flavobacteriales bacterium
AACTTTGGAACAAACCGTTTCCATAGCCGACAAGATGATGGAAAACGGTCAATATGCATCCGCGCTTAAATATTATCAAAGGGCACAGTTTTTCGGTACACGTGACACCTATCACCTCATCAACGGAAAACTCGGTGATGCCTATTTTTTTAACAGCCAATTTGATAAGGCCTACCAAATGTATACTACGGCCTACGGGCTTGAAACCGATGATTCCTTGAAAACCGAATGGTTTCTTAAAAAGGTATCTTCTCTCCTGATGCAAAAAAAATTCAAGTTGGCATTATTGGAGCTCTACAATTTTAACGGAAAAACCTTCGGACAACAACAACGGAACCTTTTTCTTCTCAAAGCCACGGCCTACTATGGAATGCATGATTTCCAACATGCCGAAAAAAATTTCTTGGCCCTTGTTCCCGCTAGTGACTCACTCAAACGTGAACAAATACATCAATGGATGACTTCTCCCAAATTGAACCGTCCCCATCCCGAAACGGCTTTTTGGTTGAGTATTTTCATCCCCGGCGCCGGACAAATTTATGCAGGAGATTGGAAAAACGGAATCAACTCATTTGTGCTCAATGCCACATTGGCCTATTTCTTTTTAAAAGTATCCTTTGAATATACCTTGGTAGATGCCATGGCATCCATACTTCCTTGGTTTCAGCGATACTACATGGGTGGATATCAACGCGCCAAACAAACAGCCGAACGCAAGCGTCAGCAAAACCGTAGTGAAATATACCGGAAAGTTTTCCAAACCCTGCAAGCCCCTTGACATGAAAAAAATCATAAGCCTGATCGGGTTGATGTGGATTTTTCAAGCCGGTGCGCAAACAGGAAATTTTCTGACTCCGGGCACAACCGATTATGATATTTTAATGGATATTCACCGGTTCCGTTTTTCTGAAATGCAACAAAAAATTGAAAAATACAACGCCAAAAATTCACCCGTTTATCCCTTTTTAAAAGTGAATTATTATTGGTGGATGATGGTCACCTCACCCGATGAAAAATCCTATGCCGACTCCTTGGAAAACGCACTCAACCAAACCGATAAACGCATCAAAGAATATCCGGAGGACACTTACCGCCTGATTCTTATGCTCAATCAAGGATACCGGTTCCGATGGGCTTTTAAAAAAGCCGATTATTTAGATGCATTGATACATGCCAAAAGAATTTTTTCTCCCATCAAATATGCTTTGGATCATGCACACCTGTCGCCTTATTATAAACTCACCTCCGCTATCTATCTTTTCTCGGTAGGTTATGGAAAAAACGAGTATTGGTATCTCTATCCCTACTTTCTGCTCATCCCTCCGGGCGACGAGCAAAAAGGACTACAATGGCTCAAGGAATTGGCATCGCATCCTTATGAACTTATTTCGGACGAAGCACGCTACACCCTTCTGCGCATATACAAGGATATCTACAAAGAATATGACATCGCCTACCGGTATGCATATAAACTTACTGCCCGGCAACCCGCCAATCTGTTCTACCTCGCCCTCTATCTTCAATTGGCCGAAAAGACCGGAAAACTCACTGCGGAAGAAGAAAAAAAGTATTTTGAAACCCTTCATCACACCCGGTTTGTTTCACCCGCCCAACAAAAATTTTTCTCTCATTGGCGAAACATACAATAGTTTTTGTAAATAGCTTTTTAAAGCAAGAAAGGAGTCAAGCCACCAACGGCTCGCAACCCGCCGGCTCGCCGTTGGGTCTTGACCGCGCTCCGGCGAGCCTTCAAGCCCTTCCTTGCTATATCCCAAACCGGGCTTTTTGTCTCGCCTCCGGCTCCGTGAACCACCCTGCGGGCGTTTCACTCCGCCACTCCGGGAGCCATCGGCTTCCTGAAATCCAAACCCAAAGCCACGCCTTGTCTCCCTCCGTGACTTCGCAAGCCGGCCCGCCTCCGCTCAAGCTCCGGCGTGCGTCTTGCTTCGTGCGCCTCCAAGCCCTTCGCCCTCCGCTTCGCTCCGGGCTCCGGTCTTGTCGGCGGGCCGGTGAGCCGGACAAAGCCGTCTCACCTCTTGCGGCGGGAGAGCCTGCGACTAAAAGCTTGTCTCCCCGCGGAAATATTTTACTCTAACTTGTCACCTCAAACACATGCAAGAAGTCTCTTTTCATCCAATAAATGCTTGAGATTTCTCAGTCGTTCATTTCGTTCACTCCTTCGAAATGACACACTCTCCTACAATAAAATCAGTAGCACTCTGTCATTCCGAGCGAGTTCCGGCGCAAGCCGGAACGACGAGGAATCTCATTCTTTTATGTAAATAGAGATTTCTCAGTCGTTGCTTCGCAACTCCTTCGAAATGACAAGCCCTCCTAAAATAAAATCAGTAGTGCCATGTCATTCCGACGAAGCGAAGCGATGAGGAATCTCCGCGCCGGCGGGCGCAGTGATATCCTTTTGAAGCCCCGCCGGATTTTTGGCCACGGCGAGGAGGCTCCGATCCACGACGAGGAGACCCCGCAGCCGTGCTTTGCCAAAAACCGAGCGGGGCGAAAAAGATTTAAACGGAGCACGCCATAAGGCGCCCTGAAAAATTAAAAAACATAAAAACTTTTCTTGAGATTTTAAATTGGATAGGAAAAACTAACTTTGCGGAGTGATGAAAAAGGAGGAAAAACTCACTTGCTATCATTGCGGTTTGGAAATGCATCCGTCGGAGGCCATTTGGCATGACGGAAAACCCTTTTGCTGCAACGGGTGCAAAACGGTGTATGAAATTTTGAACCGGCATGATTTGTCGCAATACTATACCATTGTTGAACAACCCGGGACCAAGGCCGAAAATATTGAAGCGGGAGATGAAAAATTTGCTTATTTGGATAATCCTGAAATTGCGGAAAAACTTTTGGAATTCAATGACGGCAATACGCATGTTGTTTCGTTTTATATCCCGAATATTCATTGTGCTTCATGTATTTGGGTTTTGGAACATTTGGAAAAACTGAATCCGGGCATCAAGCATTCGGAAGTGAATTTTCCTGCTAAAACTGTGCGTATTACTTATTCGGCGGCGGAAACAAGCTTAAGAAAGGTAGTGGAAACACTGCATTCCATTGCTTATACGCCACATATCAGCTTGGAAGATTTGGACAAGAAAAAGCCAGGAGGTTCAAATGATTTGTTGACCAAGTTGGCCGTGGCGGGTTTTGCTTTCGGTAATATTATGCTGATGGCCATTCCCGAGTATGTGCAGTCGGAAGGTTATTGGATTGAGAGATTTGCTCCGCTTTTCAGATGGATCAGTTTTTTTCTTTCGTTGCCTGTGGTGCTTTATTCGGCACGTGACTACTATGTGTCGGCTTACAAGGGTTTAAAAAACAAAATCATCAGTGCCGACATATTGTTGGCATTGGGGATAGCTATTCTTTTTTTGTGGAGTACTTATGAAATTGTTTCGGATCAGGGTCAGGGTTATTTTGACAGTTTGGCGGGTTTGGTTTTTTTCTTATTGGTTGGAAAATATTTTCAACAGATCACCTATAAGCATCTTTCTTTTGAACGGGATTACAAATCCTATTTTCCTATAGCTGTTACAAAACTCAACGGCGAAAAAGAAGAAATTATTGAAATCAAAGATATACGCCCGGGTGACCGTCTGCTTATTCGCAATAATGAAATTATTCCTGTTGACGGCATTATTCTCAAAAACAAAGCTTTGGTGGACTATAGTTTTGTGACGGGAGAATCGCTTCCTGTGGAAAAAAACCCGGGCGAAAAAGTATTGGCCGGCGGAAAACAAATTGGGAATTTTATTGAACTGAAAGCCGAAAGCCGGGTGGACAACAGTTATTTGACCAAACTTTGGAGCAGGGAAACTTTTAGTAAAGACAAAAAAAGACTGAAAAACATCACGGACAATGTTTCAAAGTATTTCACGGTTGCGGTCATTAGTTTGGCTATTGCGGCGGGAGTTTATTGGTATCTTAAAGGCGGACTTGCCATAGCCATTTGGATCATGACGGCCGTTTTGATTGTGGCTTGTCCATGTGCATTATCCCTGGCGGCTCCCTTTGCATTCGGTAATATCTTGCGCAAATTCGGACAAGTGGGATTCTATCTCAAAAATGAGAGCGTTCTGGAAGATTTGACTGAAATAGATACGATTATTTTTGACAAAACCGGAACCTTGACTATACAAGAAAAATATGATTTGACTTGGGAGGGAGAACCGCTGAGTGAAACCGACAAGATGGTATTAAAATCCATGGTAAAAACATCCAATCATCCCTTCAGCAAGCTGATTTATAAGTATTTGAAGGATGTAGGTGTGGTAGAATTGGAATATGTTGAAGAGATTGCGGGAAAGGGTATTATTGCTTTTTATAAAAACAAAACCTATAAATTGGGTTCGGCTTCATACACCGGGGCTCCTGCGGGAAATGTAGATTCTGAAACTTGGTTTCATGATGGAGAAAAACTCCGGGGGAAATTCATTTTTAAGGCCCAATATAGAGAAGGGCTTGACCAACTCTTTGAAAAACTGAAAAAAAGATATGAGATTTATATTTTATCCGGCGATAATCCGGGAGAAAAAGAACAATTAAAACAAATTTTACCTGCAGGAATCCCTATGTTTTTCAATCAATCCGTGCATGACAAAACAAATTTTATTAAAGACTTACAAAGTAAAGGTAAAAAGGTGATGATGTTGGGGGACGGATTGAATGATGCGGGCGCTTTGAAACAAAGCGAAGTAGGTGTGGCCATTGCTGAATCATCCAATGTATTCACCCCGGCAAGCGACGCCATTCTTCATGCAGAAAATCTTATTCAATTAAACAGATTTTTAAAAATCGCCATACGCACAAAACATATCATCTATGCGGCCTATTTCTTTGCGCTGATATATAATATTATAGGTTTTTATTTTGCACTCACCAACAGATTAACTCCTTTGGTTGCGGCAATTTTAATGCCGTTGAGCTCCATTTCAATTGTGATTTTTGTCACTTTTCTTACTAAAATGCTCTTTCAAATAGAAGTTGACTTTTTATCAAACAATGACAAATAAGTTTTTTTATAAAAAACTAACGAACGCTCTGTTACATATATCACTTAAAGAAGTGAATTGTAAAATTTGTCGCATAAAACTGATATTTGTTATATTTTTCTTTCATAATATTTTTTTACATTTGTATGGCATGAAAAAAATGCCTATTAATTATGAATTGCTAATTACATGTTATTAACTACATGAACATTTTATATTTAACCATATTTGTTAGTCTGATTTTAGCTATCACTTTTCTTATCATTTTTATTATTTCAAACAAGTCAGGACAATTTGAGGACACATACACGCCTTCAGTGCGCATGTTATTTGATGATGAAACAGGCTATAAAGAGTCCAAAAAAGAACAAACCGAAGACCAAAATAAATAATTATGGAAAAAGAACGATTTTATTATGATGACAAAGTAGTCAAACTATTTGTTTGGGCTACTGTTGTTTGGGGAGTAGTTGCTTTCCTGGTAGGGTTGATGGTAGCATATCTCTACTGGTTTCCCCACTACATGGAAGGAATCCCCTGGCTAAGCTATGGTAGGCTTAGACCATTGCACACCAACGCGGCTATTTTTGCCTTTGTAGGAAACGGCATTTTTGCCGGAGCCTACTATAGCACGCAACGCCTATTGAAAACCCGAATGTGGAGTGATTTGCTCAGCCGTATTAATTTCTGGGGTTGGCAATTAGTAATTCTTTTAGCCGCCATTACACTTCCATTAGGAATCACCCAATCAAAGGAATATGCTGAACTTGAATGGCCCATTGATATTTTAGTAGCATTGGTATGGGTGGCATTTACGGTCAACTTGGTGATGACGGTTGTCAATAGGAGAGTAAGGCATATTTATGTGGCTATTTGGTTCTATCTTTCCACAGCCGTAACCATTGCCATGTTATATATATTCAACAACCTGTCATTGCCGGTTTCTTTATTTAAAAGCTATTCGGTATATTCTGGTGTTCAAGATGCGGTTATGCAATGGTGGTACGGTCATAATGCAGTAGCCTTCTTCTTGACAACACCTATTTTGGGGCTCATGTATTATTTTATTCCCAAAGCCGCACAAAGACCCATTTATTCCTATCGTTTATCCATTATTCACTTCTGGACATTGATATTTATTTATATTTGGGCAGGACCTCACCACTTATTATATTCTCCCGTTCCCGAATGGGCCCAAGTTTTGGGA
>JALVDN010000003.1 GCA_027008965.1 Flavobacteriales bacterium
TTCGGTGATGGGCGTACAAATCAGTCCGCGACCATATTTGGTCATAAAATTGATGATTTCAGGGGTGATTTTTTCGGCCGCCGCCACAAAATCGCCTTCATTTTCGCGATTTTCATCATCCACCACTATCACCACTTTGCCTTGACGAATGTCCTCCAGGGCCTCTTCAATGGAATGGAGTTTTATTTTTTTACCTTCCGCTTGATTCATACGGCAAATTTAAGGGAAATATTTCAGGTGAATTATTCATTTTTTTATATTTATTAAAACTTATTTTTAGATGAAACTACAATCAACGCTTACTTGCTTCTTGTTATTCATGTTCATAGATATTTTTATTGCACAAAATTCATACTCACCTTCTTCCGACAGTATAGTGATTAATGATTTAATAAAACAAATTAAAAGCAATCAACAAAAAAATCCCTTTGAGTCACTGCTTCTTATAGATAAATTGGAATCTTATAGTCGTGCACATAATAATTTTCGCGGTATAGCCCTTGCCATAAAGGAAAGAGCGCATTTTCTTTATATTAAACAAAAATATAACGAAGCACTTTCAGAAATCAATCAAATAGATTCTTTTAGCAATTATTTAAGCACTTTGGAGCAAGCCAGGTTGTACAATTTGAAAGGTGTGATTTTTCAAGCTATGGAAAAGATAGACAGTTCGTTGTATTATTTCAACAAGTCTATAAATCTCTATAAAAAAACCCGAAATCACGAAGGAATTATCACCGCATTGACCAATATTGGCATTTCATTTTATCAAGCCGGATTAAACCGTGAGGCATTAAACCACTTTGAGAAAGCTTATCAGATCAGTCTGAAATACAAAGATTTCAAAAATCTTAATGCCATTATTAACAATTACGCTATACTATTATTAACCAATGACCAACCTCAAAAAGCCAAAGAACTGTTCAGTTCCTTACTTCAAAACAAAGATTTAGAAAAAAATACCGGACAAAAAGCTATCTTATTGTTGAATTGGGCTACTTTATTAAAAACGCTGGGACAAAACAATGAGTCCATTGAAGGATATCAAAAAGCCCTTGAATATTCAAAACTTCACAACCTTCCGGTATCACCGGAAATATATATAGGATTAGGTCAAGCATGGCTTGCAAGCAATAAACCCGAAACTTCAATCAAGTCATTTAAAAAAGCATTGACATTAAACCCGCCTTTTTCAGACAAAAAGATGATTTATAAAGGACTGGCACAAAGCTATCTAAAGATAAATCAAATAGATTCTGCCCAAGCATATTGGAATAGATTATTAGGAATGATTGAAAAAAATCAACAGAACGAAATCAAAAAAGCCCTGACCGATGCTCAAAAAAATCTGGAGGACTATAAAAAAGATTTTGAAATTCAAATGTTGGCTAAAGATAATCAAATTCTGGAGCAAAAAAATAAAGTAAATAACCTGATTATTCTCTCGCTTCTACTACTTGTATTATTGATTTCAAGCATTATTTATTGGTATAGGAAACAACAGCAATATAAAGAAAAACAGTTGTTGGAAGAAATGAAATTAAAAAAACAAAGTCTATTGACCTATTCCTTAAAAATGGCGCAAAAAAATAAACTTCTATCAGATTTAATAAATAAACTAAAACAGGATAAAACTTCAAATAAAGAAAATGATATGTTACGAAAAGAAATCATCAATACCATCAATCATTCCCTCCAAAATGATAAAGATTGGGAACAATTTGAAATTTATTTCAATGACATATATCAAGGTTTTTATGACCGTTTGAAAGAAAAATATCCTGATTTAACCGAAAATGATTTGCGGGTTTGTTCATTAGTCAAATTGCGTTTTTCAATAAAAGAAATCAGTAATATGCTTTTTTTATCTCCTGAAACCATCAAATCCACGCGCTACAGAATCAGAAAAAAACTCAATTTAGCACCGGATGAACGTCTGTCGGATTTTCTTAATAAAATATAATATGCTGATATTCATTATGTTAAATTACCTCACACAAAACTACCACCTCCATTTTTATAAGTATGTCAAAAAGCATCATTAGTTTTGACATATAATTTGATAAAATTTTGAATCATGAAAAAAACTGTATTCATGTTATTGTTAATATTGTTTGTTATCCAAACAAGCCGGGCACAAACTTGGCAATATGTGACACCGTTTCCTAAAACGGCAAGTATTATAGACATTACCATAGGTCAAGGCGGAAATGTCTTTGTCTTGACCTCTGACCGTCAAATTTATAGGTCCTCCGATCATGGCAACACTTGGATACCTTTTGTAAAAACACCTGCTTTTTTTAATATTTTGCAAATCAAAGCTTCAAAAGTGTCTAACCGTGTTTTTGCCAAAACCAATTGCTGTGGGGTGGCATATACCGACAATTTCGGAGCAAATTGGTTTTGGGACAATCTTTCTACAAATCCGGAAAATGGATTGGGACTTGCTCCTTTGTCTATTGATGTAAATCAATCTAAAGTAGCGGCCATTGCTGAAAGATTTGTATCCAACCCACCTCAATTTTTGATGGAACTATATATTTCAAACAACAATGGCACCCTGTCCACGTGGAGTGTAAAGTATACCTTTCCACAAGGAGACCATTCGCTTAAAGATGTATTTTTACCGGGATCAAACCTAGTGTTTGTTTCATTCAAATTAAATCCTAATGCCCCTTCTAATACGGTTTCTTTACGCAAATCCATTGATGGTGGAACAACTTTTTCCGATGTTTCTTTTTTCAACGGAAAACAGCCCGAAGACTTATTGATGACTCCTTCACAAGAAATTTATTGTATTGCTAATAATAATGGCGCCGGTGAAATATTTAAAAGCACGGACACAGGAAATACGTGGACAAATATAACAGGGCCCTCCACAAATACAAAATTTTACAAATTAGCCTATGATTTTCAAAACGATTTTATCTTCCTCCTCACGGAAGACGGAATTTATCGTATGAATTCAAGCGGAATTTGGCAAAATATTCTAACGAATAATCAATTAAATATAATAGCCATTAACAACAATCAAGAAATTTTGACCGGCGGATTAACAATTACAGGCATTTTAAAATCACAAACTCATCCCATTCAGTTTAATACAGTGGAAATCGGAAGTGCTTATTCTCCTGCTTGGCTTGTCGTGTCAGGGAATTCCATTTTTATCGGTAACAGAAATAACCCTGTCATTTCTAAAATGAATTTAAACAACCCCGTCAATTGGCAACATACAACCCTCATCAACAAAACCATTTCTCAAGAACAAGTAGAACAAGGTCAAACAATAGGATCATATAAAGGAGAAACCAAAAATGACGGAAATTTGATTATAACGGGAGATAATTATTTGGCCACTTTGGATTCAGGACTAAACACAACCGTCATAGCCGATGAATCTTCGGGAGCTCCTTTGGCACCTCTTACAAATCCCATATTTGCTCCATTAGGTTTAAAACTCGGCAATAATGATGAAATTATGATTAAACAAACGGGAGCCAATTACATTGACATGACCACAGACGGAAGCACATGGAGTGTCTTAAATCCAATTGTAAATCAAGCTATGGAAATTATTTTGGATTATGCCAAGGGAACCAATCATTATTTTATTCTTACCAGAGATTTTACACAAGTATTTGGATATAACCTATATAAATCAACTGATGGGATTACATGGAACAGAATAACACTTCCACCAAATTCCGATTGTCAAAGAATTTATACAGACCGACTTGATCAACCTTACTTGCTTGCCACAAACCCGCTTACCTTATATCGCTTGGATATGATCAATGAACAATGGATAGCAACCAATCTGTCCTTAGACAACGATCCAAATCTATACTTTGAACTTGCATTCGACCAAAATAACCGAATGTTTGCCTTGAATTTTAAAACCACAAATTCTCCATCTAACTCACAAGGCATTGCATATAGTGATGATCAAGGTAACACATGGACCTATTTTGCGTTTCCCACTGAAAATGGCAACAATGTTCTTGTAGAAAATATGGAATTTGATAATCAAGGCCGTTTATATGTCAAAACTTCTAACTTTAATTCAACGCCTATTACACATGGAATATATACCTACAACATACCCATGAATGTAAACAAAATACCCGGAATTTCCATGTCAATTTATCCTAATCCCTTTTCCGGTTTCATATTTGTAAAAATAGAGGAAAACGCAACTTACATCATTCAAGATCTTTCAGGACGCAGCATTATATCGGGAAACCTCTATGAAGGAGAAAACCAAATATCCATACCTGAAAACACTGCTAACGGAATCTATCTTTTCACCGTCAGAAAAGACAATTACAGTTATACCGGAAAAATAATTTTGAAAAGATGACGAAAAAAAGATAAATTGAGAAAAAACAAGAGAAGGTAAATGATTAAATACATCACCGGTTGGTTTGTTATCATGTTGATGGTTTATAAACAAGTCAGTGCACAAACCGTTTTTTCCAAATATCCGGGCAACCCGGTGATGAAGCCGGGTATTGCCTTTTTAGAAGACAGAGGAATTGGAAGTCCCTCCGTGATAATAGTCCAAGATACTTTCAGAATGTTTTATGCCATGGGTGGAGCAGATTTAAAAGGAAGAATAGGTTATGCATATTCCATAGATGGAATCCATTGGATTAAAAAAGGAGCAATACTGGAACCCGACGCACAATCACCCTGGGAATCTTTCTTTTTAGATACGCCGGAAATCATAAAGGATCAAAGCGGATACAAACTTTATTATTTTGCCGATACCGACAATAATCCCGTTGGCGGTTCTTTCGGTGTTGCCGTATCAACAGATCTAATTCATTGGAACAGAGTGCAAAATACACCCATATTGCAACCCGGTCAGGCCGGAGAATGGGACGAGCTCTTTATTGAATCACCTTCTGTCACTTATATAAATGGAATGTATTATATGGTTTATTCAGGTATTGACACGCAATGGCGGGTGCGTATTGGCCTAGCCACTTCAACCGACGGCATCCATTGGACCAAATACGTTGGAAATCCGATTTTGGAACCCGGAAACAACAATCAATGGGATGACTTTTCAATTGCAACCCCTTCAATCTTGTATCAAACCAATCAATTTATGCTATGGTATTGTGGAGTTTCAGTAGCAGATTGGACCGACAACCAAAATATTGACACCGTCAAAATAGGATATGCTACTTCACTCAATGGAATACATTGGTTAAAATACGATCAAAACCCAGTCCTGAATACATATTCATCTCCCTATACAAATTTTGAAAAACGCGGCCCATGGGCGCCCGACATCGTTTATTCCTCCAAAAACAACCAATATCTCATGTGGTATGAAACCGCCTATGGTTTCGGACTGGCAATCGCACCCGATAATGAACAATTAAAAAACGAAACTTTCATAATCTATCCTAACCCCGCTACCTCCGGTGTGATTAATATCATTTCAAAAAACCGGGCAACCTTATTCATTTATAATTATTTGGGAGAAAAAATTTTAGAAAACACCGTCCTTCAACCCGGTTACAACCAAATTCATTTGAAAAATCTTCCTACAGGAATTTATTTTGTTCAGATGAGTAACCCTAAACATACTACAATAAAGAAAATAATTTTTATAAAAAGTCAATAAATTTTTTAGGGCGCCTTTTGGCGTGCTCCGTTTAAATCTTTTTCGGCTCAGCCTGCGGATGTAATGTTGGCCTGCGGGGTCTCCCGGCATTCGCCGGCGAGCCTCCTCGTCCAAACATCCGCTCGGCTTCGCCTTCAAAAGGATACCACTTCGCCCGCCGGCGCGGGGATTCCTCGTCGCTTCGCTCCGTCGGAATGACAGTGCGGTACTGATTTTATTGTAGGAGAGCGTGTCATTTCGAAGGAGTGAACAAAGTGAACGACTGAGAAATCTCAATAACTTTAGTGGATGAAATGAGATTTCTCACTACGTTCGAAATGACACACTACTTCAATATTTGCAGTACGAGAATGAAAATCATAAATCGGTGTTCGGAGTTCGAGATTCCTCATTCGAGGGCGGCTTGCCGCCCGAGCTATTGCGCCAGGGATGGGAGCGGTATGAGGCGAAGGGGAAGGCCGGGCGGTGCTTCAAACATAAAATATACAACCAAGTTTTGTTCTTTTTGCCGATAACGGCATTGACCATCCTTGCCATAGCTTCGGCTATGCCTACGGAT
>JALVDN010000004.1 GCA_027008965.1 Flavobacteriales bacterium
ACAAAATTTTACCCCAATCCCAGTAGCGGTAAGTTTGCAATAGAACTTGGAAAAAAATATGATCATATTCATATTTCCATAAAAGATATTGCCGGAAAAATCATGTATGCCAAATCATTTATTGATACCCAAAAAATAAATATTAATTTAAATGAAGTTCCATCCGGCTTATATTTCGTTCAAATCTATGCCGGAGAAAAAAATACAATGATTAAGTGGATAAAAAATTAAAAACTCTAAAAAATGAAAACGCTTCTCTATTTTCTCACATTGATTTGTTTTTTTACAACCAAAGCCCAAGACAGGTATTACGGACATCCGAGCAACTATCCGCCAAACGAATTTACCGTTAATACAGGTTATAATTTCGATTATAAAATGACCGGTATTATGTCATTTCGTGGTCAAAGGCATCCGTTTGTTTTTTATGTCAATTCCGCCGACGGCTCTTTGGGTATCAAAGACGACGATATGGCTTTTATGTTGGCACGTCCCGTTACAAACCGGAATGAAAAGTTTGATTTTGCCGTTTTAATTCCTGACAAAGGAACGAGAGTTTATGCTACTATGAACGATCCGGAGGAAGGAGAACAAAAGATTTGCTACACTTCCAAAAGAAGTTTATCGGCACCGGCAATGCAATTGCAGTTTGCCCATGCCGAAACCTTTCACCGGTTTATGCAAAATGCCACCAAAAGACCCGTAGGCAATCATCCTGCTTTTGGTCCGCAAACACTTTACACCGGTGAAATGAATGGCAAGACGTTTAAAGTAACCATGTCCAAAAGAGGCGCACCGGTAAGAATCACGCCTGCACATGTAGGTTTTCTTTGCGGCGTTTTTGCCGATGATAACCGGAGAAAAAACCGGTATATTACCAAATTTGAAATGTCCAACGGTGTGAAGATTGAAATGCATAGCTTTTCAAAAACAAACTTTATATGGACGGCAAGCGGTTATACCGAAGAAGGACAATCCACTTACAATGTGGAAAGTATGACCAACAATCAGGAAAGACTGAAAGAAATCAGTGAAAACATGGAACGAATCAGAAGAAATATGGATTATTCCAATCCGGATTCCATTGAAATGGCAGGTTTGAAAATGATGATTGAAACCCAACGCTTTAATGCCATCAAAAGCGGGCATCCCGAAAGACAAATATCCGAAGCCGATGCCGGTGTTTTGATCAACCGGAAAGCCCGGATATTAGATAAAAGAAAAGAGTGTAAAAGATTAAAAGAAATGGGTGACAAAAGAGGTGAAGCCATGTGTCAACAACAATTGAAACGTATGGAAGAAAGATTTCAAGAAATGTATAACCGATACATTAATGTACGATAAGCAATACTTATGATGATGAATGTTTACGGCTGTGTGTGTTTTCGACCATATACATAGGCTCCCACTCCTAGCATGAGATACATAAGTAAAATAAAAAGCAGTTGTTCCGGACGGTTCAAGGCTTCATAATAAAGAATCAAAACAACGCCTACAAAAAGTCCTGTCATAGCAAGCGTTGTCATCAATGCTGAACTATTCGTTTTATTTCGAATAACATGATTTGCATAAGCTACAATTAAAGAAGAAATAATAAATGTTACACTTCCGAATTCAAGAATGAGACGTAATCCCCCCACTAGTATCAAGAAAGCTCCAAATAAAGCCATCGTAATGATAGCATTAACAGGAATACCTGATCTTTTTCTTGTTAAAAATTTAGGGAAATATCCATCTTCAGCTATAGCCGCCAGTTGACGCGAAGCTCCGAAGAGAGTTCCGTTGATGGCACTACTTGTAGAAAGAAGCGCTCCGAAAATTACCAACCATTCCCCCCATTTGCCCAAAATCATTTTGGCTCCCGCCGCCAAGGCATATTCTTTGTTTTTTATTAATTCTTCTTCAGGAATGGCAAACAATGCCCCCAAAGCAATTATCACATAAATTAAAATAACAACAACAATGGCAGTGTATATAGACCGTGGAATCAATTTATTAGGTTTTTCTATTTCTTCAATGGCATTAATAACTAACTGAAAACCCTCATAAGCAACAAAAGTGATGGAAGAAACGATTAATAATTGTAATAAAGAAGATTGTTCGGCATCCATATACATTTCTTTCAAAAATGCGATGAAACTCTTTTGTCCGTGCTGCATCAATAAAAACGAAATAACGGCTAAAATCAAGACTTTTGTATACACCAAAAAATCTTCAATTTTTCCCATTCCTTTCACACTCCATGTATTAATCAAAGCAAAGATTCCTATAATCATCCATGCTACCGTTTTTTTTATCCATATATCTGTAGCCCAATCACTTCCGCTTAAAATATAAGATGAAAATGTATAAGCATAAAGTGCAAGTGTGCTGATATAACCGAAAATGGTTATCCATCCGATCGCCGATGCCATTTGGTGAGAATGACTAAATGTACGTTTGACAAAAGCGTAGGTGGCTCCGGGATCTTTATAATAAACACCTAATTTAACATAAGAATAAGCGGCTAATAAAGCCAGAAAGCCTCCAAAAATTATTGCTACCGGAGTTAACATTCCTACCATTTTTACGGATATTCCTAAAATGCTGAATATCCCGCCTCCAACCATTCCGCCAATGGCAATGGCAACCAATTCAATTAAACCCAGATTTTTTCCACGCTTTCTTACATAACTCATATCAAGATATATTTGAGGATTCAAATTAAATAAAATAGTACAATTAAAACGCGATCTTTTTTTCAATCCATAATTATAATTCAATGTTGGAACATAAATTATTACTTTGGATTAAAGAATTATTGTGAATGACTTAGAAAATTGCTCCGGAGATTTATCTTATATTATTTTTGACAATGACTGTGGATTATGCAATCAATCGGTCGGTATCATTGTCCGGCAAGATAAAAATAACCGCTATCAGTATCTTCCTAATAATTCCAAAGTTACACGTCGATTATTATCCGAATATGGTTTGGAGGGACTGGAGAAATAAACGTTTATTCTATTTGAAAAGGACAGGAGTTATTACATCAAAGCCCAAGCTGTCAGAAAAATTTTGTCTAACCTGCCCTACGTGCGTATTCTTAGAATAATTCTATATGCTTTTCCGTTATTTTTATTAAATCCATTTTACGGTTATATTGCAAAACACCGCAATAAGCTGACCATGAACTCCGGTTGTGAAACATAGAAAGTTAATAAAACCTACCCTTAGAAATGAATTGTAAAACGCAAACCATAGTGAAAATTATCTTGATTGAAATGATAGTCGCCGTTGAGCGGATGACCTTTGACTAAGCCAAACGTGTGTAGATAACCTCCGAAAATTTCCAACCCGAAATGGTTTAATATTCCGGTCAATGCCACACCACCTCCCGAAAAAATGTTATGATAATAACTTCGCCAATAATTGGACAGATTTTGACTGCTTTCCTTGGCTACTTCATAAGTATAATTCACTTCTGCAAATGGAGCAATTTTTTTCTTAATGAAATAATATCTTGCAAACGGGCCCAACCAATATGCACGATCATCCGAATTTAATACATCCAGGCCTGTTTCCATTCCCATATTAAATTTTGAAAACCAAAACTTTCCATATCGTACTTCCAAATTTATTGTATAGGAATGCCTACTTAATCCACCAAAAAAATTTAAACTTACTAGGTTTTTGTTTTTATCAAAGTATGAAAAATCGGTTTTTGTGGTTGTTTGGACCTGTCCTGTTATCACAATAGAATAAAAAAGACTGAAGAAAAGAATATGCTTTTTCATGACATTGCAATTTTGCCGGAAGACTAAGCAAATTTATAAATATTTTTCTTCAATTCAAATAATATATTGTTTTTCCTATGTAAAATTGTTAATGAAATTAAGCATAAACTATTTATAAAAACAACAGTAAGAATAAAAAAACAAAAAGGGCCAAAGTGGCCCTTTAATATCACTTAAGTATGAAAATTAATTTATCTATTCCAATGCATATACCCGAACTCTCACATATCCAAATCCCTTTTTATCCGAATAATCATCCAAAACAACATTAGATTTATTTCCTCCATTCTTTGCTTTAAACTCCCAAACTACATAATTTTTTTCTTTTCTGATAGGTGTTCCGTATTTTTCATTGAAAAAGCTAATGAAATCATTAAAAAGCTTATGACCTTTCTCAATTGATCCTTTCAAATCCTTATCATTTTTATAATATGTATTTAGCTCTGCGCTCATCAACCCGAACTTATCAAATTCCAACAGAAGGTCATAAGAAAAACCTTTTTTCGGGTCGATTTCTTTGGAGTAGTTTAAAAAAGAACCACTGTCATCATATAAATCTTCTTTACCCATGACTTTTAACACGTCTTCTTTTGAAGAATTGAGAGATAACCCTCTAAAATCTCCACCGGTTTTAGTCATTACTTTTGCTAGATCTCCTTCTAAAGTTCCTTGGGATTCTTTACCGCCACAGGAAACTAAAAAGGCAAACAATACCAAACTTGTAAATTTTAAGATTTGTTTCATTTTAGGTTGATTTAGAGTTATTTTGATTTGATAAAGATATGAAATAATTATATATTTGTATCAATAGTTACAACTTTCAAAAAATAAATCATAATAATTAGTGATATATTAATAACAAATTATTTTCCTACAATGCTTTTTCCTATTCGAATATGTTCATTCAAAACATTTTGAGGAAAATTTCCGGACCGACCGAACTGTTCACATCTAAACCGCTTGGCCAGAAATTGCCTATTATTCCTACAATAGTAGTATCGGAATTAGCAATTTTATAATAATCACGTGCAATAGTAGCTATATCGTTTTCGGTTATACCTGCATTTCCATGTAAAAATTCAATCCAATGTGCATCCATAACTAAAAATATTTTTTGATGCGTCTTTATTTTTGATTTTAAAATCAGTAATTCATTCAAAAATACCGTATCGGTTAAAGGCCTGGGTAGAAAATAATGATCAAATCCAACTAAATCCACACTTACAGGTGTATAAATATTATGTATGTCAGGGTATGCTTCTATCACAAGAATAGGAACTTGTGGAATAGTGGATTTGATATAATCGCAAGCCTCTTTAAATTCATCTTCCGGAATTCCGTTCCATGAAGGTTCTTCCCCTACATAAAAACTGTTAATGTAAATATGATTATTTATCAAGTCATTTACACTAATAAAAGCATCCCACCTTTGACGATAATCGGAACGCAAACCGTAGATAAACCCGCTTTTATGTCCTCCCGTATTTTTTAATTCAAAAAAGATTTCACTTAAATGTAAGACAGCCTTAACTTTATATCTATCAAAAACATGTAATCTGTTAATGATATTTTCCGTAGGATTTATCACCAATATATCAGCAATATTTGAAAAATCCTGAACTTCATCAATATAATTTGTTTTATACTCATTATCCGTTGGATCATCCCACCCTACATCAATCAATGTATATCCGAAATATTTCAGGTTATTATTGGTTTTATCAGGAAATGATTCTTTTTGATTTTCTTTTTTGCATGAGATGAAAAATAAAACCATAAGCAAAATTGCTGATATTTTTTTATTCATAACTTTGGTGTTTTCAATTCACTTCCCACTCCTTGAAACTAAAATTGCAATAAATATGGAAGCCGGGACGGATATCCAACCGAAAAACAGCAAACTCCATGCAGATAAAAACAGTGCATAAGATAAAATATCTTCCAAAGGAACGGGGGATTGATTAAGCGAACCTGCGCAATCTCCCGTAAGCCAAAAACATATATTAGTCCCGATTAGCAATAAAACCCAACTTATTACATGCGATATAATTCCCGTCATCAAACCTGTTAGAATAAGTTTCCAAAAAACCTTCTTAACCGAATTCCTCATTATAAGTTTCCAAAATATTAAACCGGTGAAAAAAGCGGATAAAACTGCAACCGGTATAAATATCCAATAACCTTTTCCGATTGCGGTATATGTAATATAAATACCTATTAACAATCCGATTAATGCATTCCCCGTTGCAAATTTGGCAGCACTCCTTATCTCCATCATTCTATGTTTTTTACGAAACCGAAAAAACTTATTCCGGTAACCCGTCCCATATTTCAATATCGTCAACCCATTGGGATTTCGGGTTGGCATTGCCGTAAATTTGAGTTAACATGATAATTTCAACCGGTTGGGAATGAA
>JALVDN010000005.1 GCA_027008965.1 Flavobacteriales bacterium
TATGTTGAATCCCAACAGTATACCTTAAGATTACCTTATTCTGTTGCGGGAATTTTTGCGGCGAACGAGGATTTTATCTATCAATATGTGAAACAACAATGGGCACAAAAAGAAAAACCTCTACCTAAATTTTACGTGGTACCCGAATATGTTATTTACAGAGTAAAACCGGGCGATTATTTAGGAAAAATAGCCAGAAAATACCGCACAAGTGTCAGGAACATTAAACGTTGGAATCATCTACGGTCAGACAGGCTCCGGGTGGGACAACGTTTGAAAATCTACAGGAAAACGCCTGTTTACACATCATATCCCAAAAAAACCAAAAACAATAAAACAAACCATACGGGAAATAAAAAATGGGTTTATCATACTATACAAAAAGGTGATACCCTTTGGGGAATTTCTAGAAAATACAGCGTTTCGGTAAAAGATTTGAAAAGATGGAACAAACTAAAGAGTACGCAACTCAAGCCCGGAAAAAAACTGAAAATCTTTAAATCATGAAATACAGGGCTTTTATCGTTTTTGTTCTTACAATATTTTTTTCTTGCAAACCATCCAAAGAAGTCAAACCCGGTTCATCAGGAAAAATAAATCAATTATTGGTGGTGATGCCCAATGCGGATTGGAAAGGCGCTCCGGGGGATAGTGTGCGTAAATACTTTGCGGCCGAAGTGCAAGTTTTACCTCAAAGAGAACCCCTTTTTACTTTGAATCAACTTGCTCCCGAAGTTTTTGACCGAAAATTTTTCACCATACGAAATATTCTTATTTTACAAGAAGGTGATACATCCGGTGTTAAAGTAATTCGTAATAAATATGCTGAGCCTCAACTTATTGTTGTGGTTCAAGGTAGAGATAAAAACGAGACCTTGAAGTTACTAAGTCAAAAAGCCGATAGTATTATCAGAATTTTTAAAAAGCACGAAAAAGATTTTATCATTACCCGGAGAAAAAAGGATTTTATTGACGATAAACAAATTCAAAAAGAATTAGGAATCAGTATAAAAATTCCGGTAGAATACGCTTTAATTACACATCAGGATGGATTTTTTTGGTTTAGAGAGGATTTACCCTTTGGAAGTAAAAATATTTTACTTTATCGTGTGAGGGGTAAAAATATAGATTCCATAGCTGAAAATATTGTGAAAATAAGAGACAGTATCGGGAAAAAATATATACCGGGACCGCTTGAAAATACCTATGTTGTAACCGAAAAAATTTTTTCACCTGTTCAAAAGCGAGTGAAATTCAATAATATTGAAGCCATTGAAAGCAGGGGATTATGGGAAATGCATAATGATTTTATGGCAGGGCCGTATTTGAACTATGTTTATTATCATCCGAAAAGAAATCATGTTATTGTCACCGAAGGTTTTATATATCTTCCTTCTGAAAACAAACGAAACATGCTGTTGGAATTGGAAGCTATTTTACAATCGGCCAGGTTGGTTGACTAATTGATTTTAAAAACTACTTGGCTTTCACGGACCATTCATACACAAATTTCCCTATTTCTGTATCTTCCTCATTGTATGCACGTGCAATTAATTCAAACGTTACAGGTTGCTTTGATTCTATAGCCGTTTGAAGATGTTTTTTAATAAGGTGCGTTTCATCAAAAATAAATTTGATTTTTCCGGTGGCTTTTTTATAAAAAAAAGATTCATGTCGTATGACAAGCATGGAAATTTGCCCGCCCGATTTTTGTACTTCTCTAAACAGCGGAATGCCAGTAGAAAGTTCGCCTGCCATCACCAATACACCGAAATATATACTCCGGAACGGATTTTGATTGATCCATTTATGACGAAGCATGATGATACATTTTTCATTTGAAATTTCCGTGACACGAATTCCGGCAATCCAAGCAATGGGGATTTTGAAGAGAATAAACTTGTTGATGGATGCAGGCGTAAATTTCATCATTATTTTTTGCTAAATTTACATAAAAAACAAAATGCAATCCACGAAAGATGAAAGATCGTATGCCGCACTGATTCATATATCATCCATTGTCGGAGCTCTTATCTTTAATGTGGGTAACCTGCTGTTTCCTCTATTGCTCTGGTTTATCAAGAAAGACGAATCGGCTTTTATTGATGAAATGGGGAAGGAAGTGGTCAATTTCCAACTCAGTTTAATGATTTACTACTTTGTTGGCTTGATTGTAGGAATCCTCACATTGGGTATTGGATTTATTTTACTTATTCCTTTATGGATTGCGCTAAGCATTCTAACCTTGATTTTTGCGTTAATTGGTACGGTTAAGACACTTAACGGAGAAATTTATCGTTATCCTTTAAATCTAAGAATAATAAAATAAGCTATGAAAAGAACAATTTGGTTACTGGTATTGATGATCGGTATTCCGGTTTTCGGTCAAAAAAAACAGAAAATAAAAGGAAACAGAGAAGTAATAAATCGCCTCTACACGGTTCCGCCCTTTGAAAAAGCCAAATGGGGCGAACATTTACGCGTTTATATTAAACGGGCGTCCGATACCACTCAAATTCAATTGCGTGCTGATGAAAATTTGCATGAAGTATTGAAATGGAATGTAGAAGATGGAGTCCTTCATCTATATACTTCAAAAATCATTGTAAAAAAGAAAGCATTTGAAATAACTATTTATGTTCCTGATCATTTTAACGGACTTATGTTGGAAGAATATGCACAGGCCAAGATGGAAGATAAACAACGTTTTGATCGATTTGAAATTCAAATGAAAGACAGGGCTAAAGCGGATTTAAAATTGGATTTAAAAGAAGATTTGATTCTGATGTTGAATGATGATGCCGAAGCCAAACTTGATGTAGAAGCAGAAAAATTTAAAATGATACTCACCAAAGACGCCAATGTGGAAGGATCCTTATTTGGTAAAGAAATAAATTATACGGGTGAAAACACTTCCGATGCCTTTTTTTCAGGTTCGGTCAATAAATTGTATTTAAAGTTAAAAGATAAAGCTGAATTCACTGGAAAAAAATTGAGTATTACAAAAAAAGCGGAGGTGCATTTGAAAGACAAATCTTCCGCTTCTGTAAAAGGGAAAAACATGGAAGACATTTTCATGCGTCTTTATGAAAAAAACACTTTATATCTTTTGGGAAGCATCAAAAATTTTCATTTGGAGGTTTTCAAAGGCCATTCCAACCTTGTCAGGACAGAGGAGTAATCATTTCCTTTGATTAAACCATTCCGCCATAACAATGGCGCCTGCAACGGATACATTCAAACTCTCGGTTTGATGCGAAGGATGTCCCGGGATACTAATTGCTTCCCGGGCTAAATTCCTGATGGAGTGAGAAACGCCGTGGCCTTCGTTTCCAAGGATTAGAATAAAATCATCCGGAAAGTTAAAATCAAAAACATTTTTGCCTTGCATATCGGTTATCACAACCGGCAACCTTGCATTCTTTAACCATTTTTCAAGTGACGTGTAATAAACTTGCATGTGAGCAAGTGAGCCCATGGCGGCTTGAATGGTTTTAGGATTATAAATATCAGCCGTATCCTCCGAGCATACAATTTGTTTGATTCCAAACCACTCGGCTGTCCTGATGATGGTTCCCAAATTACCGGGATCTTGGATGCTTTCCAAACCTAGAAGCATTCCTTTTAATTCGAGTTCTTTTATAGTCGGCTTTTTAAAAACAGCCAAGGCATCATGAGGATTTTTCAAATTACTGATTTGTTTAAGTTCCTTGTGAGAAATGGTAAGAACTTTATGGTTTTCCACTTGCGGATGATCAAAATCTTCAGTTGAATATAATTCCACCAATTCAAATCCGTTTTCCAAATAAGGAACAATGGTTTTTAGTTTTTCAACAATAAATAAACCTTCGGTATCCCTGTATTTTTTTAACCGTAGTTTTTTGATATACTTGATTTTGTTTTTTGAAAGTGTAGTCATAAACCAAAAGAAAATGTAAATTTGTTTGTTGTGTGAAATTATGAAAAGATTTTTAATTCATTTGGTTGTTCCTTTGATTTTGTTGTTCTCTTCCTGTAACCTTTATAAAGTAGTTCCGGAAGACAGAAAATTATTGCGTAAGAATGTTTTGAAATACCGGCACAAAGAAATAATAAAACCCAATGAGGCATCTTTGTATATTCTGCAACAACCCAACTTTTATGTATTGGGCTATCCGGTTTTGGTGGGAGTTTATTCCATAGCCGATCCGAAACCCGATTCCACTTTTTACCGCTTTCAAACAAAGCATCCCGGATTTTATAAGCAATTTGTCAATGTTTTTTCGGAGAAACAGATTTATCAACTCAAAAATTACTATGTGTCTCTCAATAAAACCATTCAAATTTTGGGCGAAGAACCTGTATTGATTGATACGTCATTGATTGAAAAGAGTTCAAACCAATTACATTATGTATTCAAAAACAAAGGTTTCTTGGATAATTTGGTTTCGGATACCATTATTCCGCTCAGCATTTTAAAAGCTTATGTACATTATCGGATTGATGAAAAAAGCAGGTATTCAATTGACTCCGTAAATCATGATATAGCTTCCTCTTATGCCGAGGAATTGTTCAGTGAAATAAAAGAAAATCTAAAAACAAAGCCCGGAAAATATTATCAACGTGATTATTTGGCTCAAGACCGGGAATTTATAACAACTTTTTTTAGGAATCACGGCTTATATGATTTTCAATCGTCTTATATTAAATATGATGTCGTGAAAGATTTTGATGCTAAATCGGTGGATGTTTATCTTCAAATATTAAACAAAATCATTCAGCAAGCCGACAGTGTTTATTCAAAAGAATTTCTTCCTTTCAGGTATGACAAAATTAAACTGATTGTGAAGCCTCAAGGCGAACAAACCATTAAAAATGCACGGATAATCACTTATGATTCATTGAAAATAATATACCCGCCGTATAAATACTATCGTCCCAAATTATTGCGTGAGGCTATTTATTTTTCTCCCGGCGATTTATATGCTGATGATGCGGTTTTTAAAACAAGGAGACAATTATTGGGGTTGCAGAATTTTCGACAGGTTTTTATCAAACATACCCAAAAGACTGATTCGGTTTTGGATGCAGATATCGTTTTGATACCATTAAAAAAATATGGCCTGAAAGCATCCCTGAGTGCTACACATTCTTCCATCCGGCCATTCGGTTTGTCCGGAGAGGCCTCTTTTGTTTGGCGAAATATATTTCATGGATTTGAAAATTTAAGTATTTCCGGAATTTACATGTTTGCATCCTCTACGCGTTTTACTTCGGAGCGCAAGAATTTTTTTAATGTGAAGGAACTGGGATTGGATATAAGTCTGACTATTCCCCGGATAATAGCACCCTACGGAAGAAAATGGGTGCCTTTATTCATGCAACCCAAAACCATTTATAGTATACGCTATTACAGCCAAAAAAATATCGGGTTGGACAGGGAGAAATTTTTTGTTATGAACAAATACAGATGGAAACCCAATGGGATTGTGACCAATGAGCTGGCACCGGTGAAGACCAACTATGTGAATAATAAAAACCCTGATAGATATTTTTATATCTATACGGCCGCTTTTAATACATTGAAAAATATTGCTTCCACTTATTTTAATATGGATATTGGACCGGATGATGCAGATGATTTCATAGACTATGTTTTTGATAATGTTCCTTCTTCATCTCCTGTTTATAGAGAAGTGAAATCTATCTATGAAAGAAAAATCAGGTTGACTGAAAATGTTTTGGTAGTCAGTTCGTTTTATAATCTGACCTATGACACCAGAAGCAATTTATTTGACAAAGATTTTTATTTGATCAAATTTTATTTTGAATTGGCGGGGTGGATGCCGGGACTTTATAGTAAGTTGGATCGTTTACCTGTCAATCAAATCGGTCAGAAAATGATCAATAAAGTGCCCTATTCCCAATTCGTTAAAACCGAGTTAACTTATATAAAATATTGGAGATGGCGGAAAAAAAATATAATCGCCCTAAGGATGATGGGAGGTTTGGCTATTCCTTATGGAAACTCGTCCAATATTCCGTTTGTTGAAGCATATTATGCCGGAGGGTCAAATGATATAAGAGCATGGAGGGCTTTTGAATTGGGGCCCGGTTCAACCGGTGGAATCAGTGAATTTAATGAAGGTAACCTTAAACTGTTATTTAATTTGGAGGCAAGAATACCGGTATATGAAAGT
>JALVDN010000006.1 GCA_027008965.1 Flavobacteriales bacterium
ACCGGCTATGTTGTGGCTCCACCGCATTTGACTTTCGAGTTCAGAAAAGTTCATCAATTCAATGTATTTTCAGTCAATACTCCCGTTCAATATGCCTTGGCGGAGTATATTTCGGAAGATAAAAACTATTTAAATCTCCCTTCATTTTATCAGGAAAAAAGAGACTTTTTTATGCAAGGCTTACAAGGTTCCCGTTGGAAATACCTAAAACCCGGCGGAACCTACTTTATCCATTTGGATTATAGTGAAATCACAGATGAAGACGATTTTGATTTTGCGTTGAGACTAACCAGAGAATATGAAGTTGCATCCATTCCCGTTTCGTTTTTCTATCACGACAGGTTTGACCAAAAACTCCTTCGTTTTTGCTTTGCCAAACAAAAAGAAACTTTGGAAAAAGCCTTGGAAAGATTACATCAAATTTAATAATGAAAAAGGATTGGTCATATTGGATTATCATTTTGAGTATAAATGTTGTTTTTGCACAACAAAGAAAAAATGATGTTTCGGGTTTCGCTGATTTTTTCTTTCTCAATAAAGAATATTCCAATCTCATCGCCGATGGATATACATGGGCCGGATTCCAAGGTGAAGCCAAATACAACCATTCCATAACCGGAAAATGGCGCATTATGGCCGGAGTACACCTTCAGCAATTGTGGGGAAATAATGCGATTACTCAAATCAAACCTTTATTTACATTGGTCTATACGTCTTCTTCACATCAATTTTTCATAGGATTTTTGGATCAATCGAGCCGTAAAAAATTATGGCAACCTCTCTATGACCCTGAACATATCTATCATTTCGATAAAACCGAAACCGGATTACAATACTTGTTTAATTCTCCTACAACCGAAGGTGAAATTTGGCTGGATTGGAACAGATTTATTCATTTCAAAGACACCGTGCGAGAAATAATCAATTTCGGAACCAGATGGAATAAAACGATGGTCTCTTATCAAAAAATAACTATAAAATGGCCCCTACAATTACTCATTCATCACCGGGGAGGACAAATCAACTTGAAAGGAGAATATTTAACAGGAAAAAATAATATTTTGAGTGTGCTTAGTGTAGGAACAGGGCCTGAATTTATTTACAAAAAAGACAGTTTATCCGAATGGGTGGTTTTCGTTCGAGGTTTGATGCATACCATGAATTCGGATAATCCGGAGGAATTAAAGTTTAAAAAAGGATATGCCGTTTGGATGGGAAGCGAATGGTATTCGTCCAACTTTCATGTAGGCTTGGAATGGTGGTTTGCCGATCAATTCAATAGTCCTTGGGGAGAAGATATATATATGACCGCTTCCAGGAGAGTAGATAAATATTTTGATGATAATGGAGAAAAATTGGAGATTTTTTCAAACTATACAGAACCCCAAAGAATGTTGTTTATCAACCGGTTGGGATATTACAAAAACATCACCCATCAATTTTTATTTCAAATAGGAACAGAAATATTTTATCAAATCAATCGAGGTGAAATACCGGGATACGACTTTATTCGACCGGTTGAAAATCATTGGGATGTGAAGATGTACATTAAAATGAGGTATGATTTTTGATGCTAACAATTGGTAAGCAATTTAACAGCTAATATTTTTATTGTATTTTTGTATAAATTTAAATAATATCCCAAAATGATGAGAAAAATTATACTTTTATCCCTCAGTGTTTTTACCGGCATTTTATATGCTCAAATCACTGTAGCCGATGGAACCCAAACAGATCACCGCACTCCGATTTATCCCTATTATGGATACTCTTATTCTCAAATCATTTATGCGGCATCAGAATTAAATGCACAACCAGGAAATATTACTGCCATTAAATATTACTACAATCCTTCCGCCACTTATAATAATTGTGACGGAGATCTGACCGTTTGGATAGGTCACACTACCAAGAATGAATTTACCGGCAGTACGGATTGGATTGACATTTCCACGTTGACTCAAGTTTTTTCAGGCAGTGTGAATTTTGACGGAAGTGGAGAATTAACCATTACCTTGTCAACCCCTTTTGCTTATGACGGAGCATCTAATCTTGTGGTAGCCGTGGATGAAAACGAATCGGGCTATGACACCAGTTCTTCTTATTTTTACGGAGGTGATTTGGGGGGTTATGAAAGGAGGATCTATACCCGTCATGATACCAACAACCCCGACCCGGCATCTCCACCGGCCGGAACCACAGGCTATACCGGAGCCAAAATCACTTTTATCGGTTTGACGCAAGCCACGTGTGCTGCTCCGTCAGGTTTGAATGCGCAATCTACAAGCAATACGGAAGCCCAATTATTATGGACCGAAAACGGAACCGCCAATGCATGGGAAATTGAATGGGGACCTTATGGATTTGCTCAAGGTAACGGAACGGTTGTACAAACTACCTACAATCCACATACCTTAACCGGATTGTCACAAGGCGGTGTATATGAATTTTATGTCCGTTCCGATTGTGGAGGTGGAGATTATTCCGGTTGGGCCGGACCTTTTGCCTGGGCTCAACCGCCCGTCAACGATGACTGTTCACAATCCATTACACTTCCCGTATATCAAGCGGGTGCAGGATCCGGCAATGAACAATATTTTTCTACGGCCAACGCTACTTCTAGTTCCATGTCGCAAACTTCATGTGACAACGTGGGAAACAATTTAGATTTGTTTTTCACTTTCACGGCTCCTTCCAATGGAAATTTAAAAGTTATCACCAATGGTCCGTCCGGAAACGAAGTTGAGGCCGCCGTCTATGATGCATGTAACAATGCGGCTTTAGTATGTTTTGACCGAAGCAATGAAAAAATAATTACATCGCTTACGCCCGGCAATACATATATCTTGCAAATCTATCATGATGACACACAGGCAGGTATTTTCGGCATTGTCTTGGAAGAAGGTCCCGATGCGCCTTCAAATGACGAATGTTTTAATGCGACGGAAATCACTTCGTTACCTTACAATAACACGCAAGACGCTTCCACGGCAACCAATTCAAGATTTGTTGATTGCAATGGTAATGGAATGAACGACGGCGTTTGGTACACTTTTGTTACAGGAAACACCGGAGGTGACATCACCATACAGGTTTCACCTCAAAATTGGGATGCCGAAGTGGCCGTTTATACCGGCGATTGCAATAATCTTTCATGTGTTCAGGCTGTGGATGACGGCGTAGTGGGTGCAACCGAAACGCTGACTTTTACTTCTAATCCCAATACCACCTATTATGTTAATGTAGGAAGTTATGATGAGTTTACAGACAGACAAGAAGGTGTTTACACCATCAATATAACCGGGAATGTTACGCTATCCGGTAGTAATATAAAACAAAGCACTTTTGATATTTTTCCCAATCCTGCTCAAAGTTATATCAGTTGGAACGCTTCTTATGATGTTAAAAGCATCAGCATCTTTGACATTTCGGGAAAACTGATTCTAAAGACATCTCCTACCGGAAATCGTTTGGATATCTCTCAACTGCACCGTGGTGTTTACATGCTACATTTTCAAACCGACAAAAAACAATTTACGCTAAAATTAATGGTAAAATGATTCTTTTAATATAAAATTACCGGACCGTTTCCAGGCCGTCTCAACAATAAGGCGGCCTTTTTTATAATTCAATATAAAAACTTGATGACTCCTTTTTGATTGACACTGATTTCACTACGATTAAAGCGCATTTTTGTTGCATACTCAATGGACGCATCAATTAAACACTCCAAATCAGTGGTGGAACGATCGGGTAAAAAAACAGGATTGACCACCCTTCCGTCAGGGGTGACCTCAACCGATATGGTAACCAAACCTTTCATATAATCCGGACATATAAATAACGGATTGGCAGATTTGACAAGCCGTCGCCCCGGAACACGATAAGAAATCCGGCTTCTTCCCGTAAAACTTTTTTCTTCCTTTTTTTTCTTTTTAATTATTTGGTCTACATCCTCAATTTTGGGCTCGGGTGAAGGCGTATCGTCGGTCAATACTTTGCCGGGTTTTTCAACCGGAATGTCTTCCCCTTCGGACATTTCGGAATTTTCATCCGACTGTTCCTCTTCTTCCCATTCATTGGAAGCCAAGGTGGACAAATATTCTTTGCTTTTCAAATATTCCGAAATATCGGGAATTTCCGTTTTTTTCTCCGGTTCTTCGGGCATTTGAGGTAATTCACTCTCATCTATGAACGAAACCGAAAAAAGACGTTCCGGAGGATCATCAAAACGAATTCCCAGCACAAAATATAAAAAAAGCACTTCTATTAAAAGCGCTCCCAACAAAGCTTTTTGTACCCTTGTAAGGCGAAATGCTTTTAATCCGTCGGTATTTCGTTTATTCTTATCCACTCATCCAATTTAACGGCATCTTCAATGGAATATTTTCCCGATTTGGTCCTTCGCAAATCATATAAATATCCTCCCGTGCCCAATTTCTTTCCTAAATCATATGCCAAACTCCGAACATAAGTGCCTTTGCTGACCCGTGTAAAAAACTTGATCATAGGAATGTCTATCTCCAAAGGATCAAACCTGAAAATAGTAACCTTTCTCGCTTCGGGTTTGACCTTTTTATCCTCCCGAACCAGTTCATACATCTTTTTTCCTCCTCTTTTGATGGCCGAATAGGCCGGTGGATATTGATCATACCGTCCTACAAACCACTTCATTGCTTTTTTAACGTCCTCTTCCGTGATGTGTGCATATGAGAAAAACTCATCCGGTTCGGTTTCCCGGTCATAAGAAGGCGTATTGGCTCCCAGCATGATGGTGCCTTCATATTCCTTAACATCCGATTGTAAACGGTGAAGTTCCTTGGTGGCCGGACCTATTCCTATCACCAATACGCCCGTGGCCAGTGGATCCAAAGTTCCCGCATGTCCCACTTTCAGTTTACGCCGGTCAAACTTGCGCCGCAACAATGACCTCACCTTGTTCACCACATCAAACGAGGTCCATTCATAGGGCTTGTCAATGACAATAATACGGCCTCTATCCAAATCTTCTTCCGAAATCAAATGTTCAATTGAATTTTTCATGCTCAAACCAAATAGATGACCAACAATATAATCAATCCCAACAAAATTCTGTAAATACCGAATATCTTAAACCCTTTGCGACTTACGTAATCTATAAAAAACTTGATGGCCAACATCGCCACCAAAAAAGCTATCACATTCCCAAGCAAAACCAATTTCAACTGTTCTGACGTCAAAACAAAACCTTTTTCATAAAAATCCCAGATTTTTTTCACCGTTGCACCCAACATGGTGGGAACCGCCAAAAAAAACGAAAACTCCGTGGCCGTACGCCTGTTCAACTTTTGAATCATTCCTCCAACTATCGTGGCGCCACTGCGCGATACACCCGGTATCATGGCCAAAGTTTGAAAAACCCCGATTTTAAAAGCCGTCTTATAATCTATCTCGGTTTTTGTATGATGCCCAAACCAATCATCAACTTTTAATAAAACAAATCCTCCTGCAATCAAAGCCAGTGCAACGGTCAAAGCACTTTCCAACAAACGGTCAATCATATCATTAAACAATAAACCCAAAACAACCGCAGGAATAAAAGCCACCAACAGTTTCAAATAAAAATCCACCGACTTGAAAAAACGCTTCCAATACAGCACCACAACCGACAAAATAGCCCCCAGTTGAATGACCACAATATATAATTTGGTAAAATCATCTTCCTCAATCCCGAAAACATTTCCTGCCAAAATCATGTGGCCCGTACTGGAAATGGGCAAAAATTCAGTTATTCCTTCAATGATGGCCAAAACCACCGCTTCCCACAAACTCATTCCTTATTTTTTTTCCACGGACCCAAAATGGCGTATACTTCCACCAAATACCCCAAAATCACCAATGCCGGTGCCAACCTGATCCGCCTGAAACTGAAAATATCCTCATTAAAAACTTCAGGATTCGTATTGCCCTCTCCCGACATCAAAATAAAACCTAATGCAATCAATACAAAACCCACCAACATCCACCTGTAATTCTCCTTTCCGAACAACATCCCTTCTTCACCCGCTTTAAAATTATTTTTTTTCATCTACTGAACATTTTCTTCAAAAATACAACATTTTCCAAACCAAAAAATATTACCTTTGCGTCGCATCTATGAAAACACGTCAATTCTTCCGGTTTTTTCTCTC
>JALVDN010000007.1 GCA_027008965.1 Flavobacteriales bacterium
CGTATTGAATGCTTTTAAAATGTATGGAACGGTCTTCGCCTCCCACCCAAACACCTGTGACCAGGTTGGGCACATAACCGATAAACCAACCGTCGGATTGATTTTGAGTGGTTCCGGTTTTACCGGCTATAGGATTTTTAAATTTATAAGGGTAACCGGTTACAACACGCTTGTAGACAGGTGAATTCTTCATAAATTCATGTCTTAAACGCGCCCCTGAACCGTATTGTGTCACACCTTCCAATAGATTGGTAACGACATATGAAATTTGCGGGCTCAAAACATCCCGGGTTTTGGGACGGTATTCATAAAGAACTTTACCGTTTTTATCTTCAATCCGAGTGATAAAAACAGGCTCAATGTATTGGCCTTTATTGGCAAATCCGTTGAATGCACCCACCATTTCATAGAGTTTAATATCAGCCGTACCGAGTGCAATGGACGGAGCAAATGGTATAGGACTTTTTATTCCCAGATTTTTGGCTAAATCAATAACGGGTTGAGGACCAACCATATCAATTAATCGAGCCGTGATAACATTCACCGAATTGGCCAATGCTTCTTTCAAACTGAGCCAACCTCCATATTGGCCTCCGGCATTTTTGGGTGCCCAGGGTTTAGTGAGTCCCCATCTTCCTTTTTTGATGACGTATGGGGTGTTGGGAAAACTGTCACAAGGCGAAAGGTGTTTTTGAGCTATGGCGGTGGCATAAACAAAGGGTTTAAAGGTGGAACCTACTTGCCGGGCGCCTTGATCAACATGGTCATATTTGAAATGTTTAAAGTTGATTCCACCTACCCAGGCTTTGATAAATCCGGTGGAAGGTTCCATGGACATGAGTCCTGCTCGTAAGAAAGATTTATAGTATCTTATGCTGTCATAGGGCGTCATTAATGTATCTTTTTCCCCTTCCCAAGAAAAAATCCGCATTTTTGTTTTTCGAAAAAAAGAAGCCCTGATACTGTCTTCGGAGAATCCGTTTTTTTTCATGGATTTCCATCGTTCTGAACGTTTCATGGCTTTCTCCATGATTTTTTTGGCTTCTTTTTCCGTGACACCTACAAAAGGAAAAGTTTTGTTTTTCTTTCCTTGCCTGAAAAATTCCCGTTGTAAGTTTTTCATATGTTCTTCCATGGCTTTTTCAGCATTGTATTGCAAACGGGAATCTATGGTGGTATAAATTTTTAAACCGTCGGCATAGATATCATAATAAGTTCCGTCTTCTTTGGGGTTTTCTTTTACCCATTTTTTCATAAACCGGCGCACTTTCTCACGGAAATATGTGGCCAAGCCGTAGTTGTGCAATTCAGGTGTGTATTGTAATTTTAAGGGCAGTTTTTTCAGGGAATCAAACTGTTTTTCCGTAATAAATCCGTTGCGTAGCATTTGTTTTAACACCACATTCCTGCGTTGAAGAACCAATTTCTTGCGGTCTTCTCTCACCGGATTATAAAGCGAAGAGTTTTTTAGCATTCCCACCAACATAGCCGATTCTTCCAAGGTTAAATCCTTGGGTTCCTTTCCAAAGTAAATTCTTGCGGCAGAACGTATTCCCACGGCTTGATGTCCCCAGTCATACGTATTGAGATACATGGTGAGGATTTCATCCTTAGTGTAGGCACGTTCCAACCGCGCGGCAATAATCATTTCTTTGATTTTTTGAAGAATCCTTTCTAAAATATTTTTGGAACCTTCTCCATGAAATAATTGTTTGGCCAATTGTTGCGTAAGTGTACTTCCCCCTCCTTTTTTACCCAGAAACACAACGGCCCGCAAGGTGGATTTGGCATCCATACCGGGATGGCTGTAAAAGCGTTCGTCTTCCGTAGAAACCAAGGCATTTATCAAATGAGGCGGCAGGTCTTTATATTGAACAGGTGTACGGTTTTGATAGAAAAATTTCCCCAAAGTTTGACCGTCGGCGGAGATGATTTCCGTGGCCAATGATGTTTTAGGATTTTCCAGATTTTCAAAACCCGGCATTTCTCCAAACCATCCCGCATCGGCCATTTTAAAAAGAATAAAAACCAATAGCCATAAAAAAATGAAAGCCATCCATAGTTTCAAAATATATTTTCCGAAACCTTTTTGTTTTTTTGTAGTTTTCGGCTTTTTTCGAGCTTCAAAAAAATCGCTTGTTTTTTTCCTTTTTTTCATTCTTTATTCTATTATCAATCCTATGGTTGTTATACCCGGCAAATATTCGTCTCCTTCTGTGTTTTTGATGCTTCTTGTGGCCGGCTCCAAGTGAATATGATATTCTATGCTGTCATGAACCGGATATTGCCATTTATATATCAATAAATTTTCATAATGCCCGGCCACCTTTCTGCCCAGCCATTGACCGTGTCCGTCGGCCATCTCATATTCCAATGTGTCCACTTCTATGGATTTTCCGTTATCCAATTTAGCAATTATATAAATATTACTATAGGGATAAGCACCGGTATTTTCCAAGTAAATATAGAAATTTTTTGAGGTTGATTGAGACGGTTTATAAATAAATGTAGTGGTATCCGAACGGGACCATTTTCCATCTTCAACGGATCGCATTTGAACAAACTCGTATGAGGAATGTTGACATGCGGTCAAGAAAAAAAAGACAAAACTATTTTTTATTATTTTTTTTAGGAGAGCCATTGTTTTTTTTGGATTTGTTATTAGTGGCCGAAGCAGTGTTTTTCTTTTTAACAACGGGTTTTTTTCGTTTTTGTTTTTTTCTGTTTCGTTTTTTTCCGGGTTTTTCTTTTTTAGGCTCGTCAAACCGGGTGATACTGTTTTCCGCATCAAATGAAACGGTTTTGATTTTTTCTTCTTCCAAATTAAACTTGAGTTCATCGGCATAAAATTCCAACGGAGGAGCCGTGATGTCATTTTCATTCATCCGGATGATTTCATTGGCTTGTTGCAGATTTAGTTTATAAATCATGTGTTCGTCCAAATCCTTGTAAACATACCAAATAAAGCCTTTGAAGACATCAATCTTAATGGATTTGGCATCTCCTTTCTCTGTTTTGAGAATGGTTTCCGATGAAGGAAAATCTTCCAATGCTTCTACATAAGAATCCAGTTCAAAATTCAAGCAGCATTTGAGTTTTCCGCATTGACCGGTGAGTTTTGAAGGATTAAGGGATAATTGTTGGTATTTGGCGGCTTGCGTAGTTACACTTCTAAAATCGGTCAACCAAGTGGAACAACACAATTCACGACCGCAACTTCCAATACCCCCCAATCTTGCCGCCTCTTGCCTGTAACCTATTTGACGCATTTCTATACGGGTGGAAAGTTCTTTGGCCAACAACTTGATAAGCTCCCGGAAATCAACCCTTTCGGGTGCCGTATAGTATATCGTCACTTTCTTTCCGTCTGCCTGATATTCCGTATCCGATACTTTCATTTCCAAGCCCAATTGCTTGGCTATTTCTCTTACTTTCATTTTGGTTTCTTCCTCTTTGGAACGGAATTGGTGCCAAAGATCAATTTCGCGTTGATTGGCAGGGCGTAATATTTTTTTAAACTGCTCAGGATCTTGACTGAGATTTTTGGATTGCATTTGAAACCTTGCCGTTTCACCTGATGCCGAAATCAAACCCAAGTCATAACCATGATCCGATTCTACTATAACCGGTTGACCTACATAATAATTGTTTCCTCCCGTGTAGTAGAATTCCTTTCGTGTATTTTTGAATCTTACTTCAGCAAAAGGGAAAGGTCCACCTCCATCGGAAGGAGGTATTTGACTCAAGAAATCAAAAACACTCAACTTGTTGACTCCGTTCCAATCACATGTCCCTGCCTTGGCACATGTGGCACATGATGTGGAAGAAGCGCAAAAATTTATATCGGTATTTATATTTTTCAAAGTAATAATTCATTTGACTGATTAGTAACTCACAAAGATAAAAAAATCTGATGACACCTTCTTATATTTAAGGTATACGGCATGAAATTTGAAGGAGTGTTTTAATGATACACAACAAGACTTGAAAAATTCAATCCTCTAAAAAATTTGAAAAGTTGTCAATTGTCATGAAATTTAGTATATTTTTAATGTAAATTTGATAAGAAAATGAAAGGAACGGAAAAAGGAGCTTTCAAGGCTGTTGTTTCAGGGAAAGTTCAAGGCGTTTGGTTTAGAAAATATACGCAAGAAAAAGCCCGAGAATTGGGACTAAAAGGATATGTGAAAAACCTCCCGGATGGAAGAGTGGAAGTGCATGCCGAAGGGGATATTCAAAAAACGGAGGAGTTGAAGAAATGGCTATACAAAGGTTCACCCTTGTCACGAGTGGATGATGTGAAATTTATGGAAACCGAAAAAAAGAATTTTGAAAATTTTGAAATTGTAAAATAACAACAATTATGGAAAATAAAGCATATTTAAAAGTAGACGGTCATGAAGTGACCATGCCTGTACTCACAGGAACCGAAGGCGATAAAGCCATTGACATCAAAAAACTAAGAGCCGAAACCGGAGGAATTGTAACCTTGGACCCCGGATATAAGAATACGGCCTCAACCGTTAGTAAAATCACTTATTTGAACGGTGAAGAAGGCATTTTGCGATACCGCGGATATCCCATTGAAGAACTGGCCGAAAAATCTAACTTTTTGGAAGTGGCTTATTTATTGATTTTCGGTGAATTGCCCGATAAAAAAACCTATGAAAAATTTGTGGCCGATATCAAAGACAAATCTTTTGTCAACGAAGAAATGAAAAATATTATTGACGGTTTCCCGAGATCGGCCCACCCGATGGGTATTTTAGCATCCATGACAAGCGCTTTGACCGCTTTCTACCCCGTTAATTTTGATTTTGAAGATAAAGAAGAACTTTATAAAATCATTGTTCGATTACTTGGTAAATTCCCTATTTTGGGAGCATGGGCCATGCGAAAAAGAAACGGTTGGCCGCTCACTTATGCCGATAGCAGTTTGAGTTACACGGGCAATCTGCTCAAAATGATGTTTGAAAAGCCCATGGAACCCTATAAAGTCAATGAGATCTCGGCAAGAGCTTTGGATAAATTGTTGATTCTGCACGCCGATCATGAACAAAACTGCTCCACTTCAACCGTGCGATTGATAGGCTCTTCTCATGCCGGATTATTCGCATCCATTTCAGGAGGTGTTTCGGCTTTGTGGGGGCCATTACACGGAGGAGCCAATCAAGCCGTATTGGAAATGCTTGAACAAATCCGGCAAGACGGAGGAAATGTTCAAAAATACATTGCCAAAGCCAAAGATAAATCCGACCCGTTCCGTTTGATGGGCTTCGGACACAGGGTTTATAAAAACTTTGACCCCAGAGCAAAAATCATCAAGAAATACGCCGATGAAGTTTTGGCTGATCTCGGCGTGGAAGACCCGCTTCTGGATATTGCCAAGCAATTGGAAGAAGCCGCATTGAATGATGAATATTTCAAAACCAGAAGATTATATCCGAATGTAGATTTTTATAGCGGTATCATCTACCGTGCATTGGGCATTCCTACCGAAATGTTCACCGTGATGTTTGCCATAGGAAGACTTCCCGGATGGATAGCCCAATGGAAAGAAATGCGTGAAAACAAAGAACCTATCGGACGTCCGAGACAATTGTATACAGGTCCGGCATTGAGACATTATGTTCCCCTGGAACAACGTGACAAAGCCGAAGTAAACTGATATTCAACTTATATTATTTATAAAATTCCCCGGCAACCCGGGGAATTTTTTTTATTTGTTACTTTTGAAAAAAATTGAAAATGGAAATAGACCGGTTCCAAATAAAAGATGAAATCGCTCCGTTGAAAACCGTTATTTTGGGAAGAGCCGATAGTCCCGGACCCCTTCCCGAACCCGAAGAATGCTATGACCCCAAATCCAGAGAACATGTGATCAAAGGAACCTACCCCCGGGAGGAAAATATGATCAAAGAAATAGAAGCTTTCAAAACGGCTCTGGAAAAACACGGGGTGAATGTACTACGCCCGTTGCCGCTTGAAAATGTCAATCAAATTTTTGCAAGGGATGTGGGGTTTGTCGTAGAAAACAAATTTTTCAAATCTAATATCC
>JALVDN010000008.1 GCA_027008965.1 Flavobacteriales bacterium
AGGTATTTCCACTAGTGACTTCAACTTGTTCAATACTATCTAAACTAACACTAGTTAAATCCATACTTGAATCAACTATTAGCGTATCACTACCGCCAGATCCATTTATAGATGAGGGTAGGGTGGTGAGAGTTATCGTATCATCAGCAGATGAGCCTACTATAGTATCACTTCCATTTCCATCATTTATAGCAAATGAGCCAGTAAATCCACTCAAATCAATTCCACTAGCATCAACACTAGCACCACTATTGGCTAAATTGATAGTTACACTTCCACTACCAGTTAGTGTTAAGTTTGATAGATCATGAGCATTTTGAGCATTGATAACGAGTGCTGAAGCATCCTCTATAGTTATACTTTTACCATCTACATGATTACCATCTACACTAAATGTACCAGCTGTGATATTTATCTTATCAACTCCTCCTAAGTTATCGCTTGAACTTAAACTAAGAGTTGAAGCTACTATCATAATAAGCCCATTTGTAAGAGAGCTTGTTATGTTTGCATAGTTGTTATTTCCACTAGTTCCTGCATTAAACTCTACTTTACCACTTCCAGTGAAATTTAAAGTTTGATTATTTAATTTTGCACTATTGATAGTTGCATCATTTGTATCTACATCAATTATCTGGATATTTGAGTAATTTATGTTGGCTAAATTTAAATTATTTGCATTTAATTTTAATGTATCAGAGCCACCTTGAGCATCTATAGTATCAATTTCTGAATCGATTGTAATTATGTTATCTCCACTATTTCCTGTTATATTTAGTGCTTGTGTGTTTAAACTAACATCTACATTGATATTTGCACTTCCATCTAGTACTAAATTTTCTATATTTGTCTGATTTCCATCTAGTGTTAGAGTAGTGTTATTTGTAGATGAAGTAAAGCGTAAGGTATCAGTACCTCCTTTTGCATCAATGCTCTTTAGGTTTGTAGTTGAATCAACACTAATGGTATCATTTTGATCTGAAGTTATAAATGATTCTACATTTGTGATTGTATCTGTATTTGTCCCATCACTTATAGTATCAGTAGATCCAAGAGTGAGAGTTAGTGCATCAGATTCAGAGCTATAATCAACTATATCACTATCATTTGTTGCATAACCATCTATACTAATACCAGTTACATCACCACTAAAAGTATCACTAAAACCAGAGCCTATAAAGTTTTCAATTGATGAAAAATAATCGGTCTTATTTCCTCCATCGTTTGTGCTCTGGGAGTTGTTTATGTCTATTGTTACACTATTTGTAGCATTTTCATATGATAGTGTATCATCTCCACTGCCTCCTACAAAGCTATTAATTTGTGCAACTTCTCCTTTAAATGTATCATTGCCACTTGATCCTATGACATGCTCTATTGCAGTTAGTGTATCTGTACCAACTCCTGATCCACTATCATTTTGCAAATCAACACTAACTCCACTTGCACTACTATAATCAACCCAATCTTCACCACTTCCACCATCAAGAGTATTTACTCCTGCTCCTCCACTTAGAGTATCATTACCAGCTTTTGCTTCTAATATATTATCCTCACTATCACCTACTATAGTATCAACCCCTGAAGTACCTATAACATTTTCGACATTTTTTAAAGTAGTTGTTCCAACTGTAACATTTGTTGAGCCATTAAGAGTTAAATCAATAGAGCTATAAGAGCTAAAATCTATAGTATCACTTCCAGCTCCTCCATCAATACTGTCACTTCCAGTTGATACAATTATAGTATCATTATCAGATCCTCCATCAATACTATCATCTCCAACTCCCCCATCTATATAATCATCTCCTGCACCTCCTGATAGATCATCATTTCCCGCCAATCCATAAAGCGTATCATCTCCACCATTACCTATAAAACTATTAGCAGATGAGTTTCCATAAGCGATATCATTAGTAGCTCCAAACCTTATATGTTCAATGTTAGATAGGGTATTTGTTCCATAACCGGTTGAAGTTTCTGCACTTATACCTCCTTGGGTAGTCGTATCAAGATTTACACTAACATTGTTACTTGATAATTCATAATAAACCCAATCTTCACCACTTCCTCCATCAAGAGTGTTAGTTCCACTATTGGCATATAAAGTATCATCTCCTGCATTTCCATATAGTGTATCATCACCGCCTCTTGAATAGAGATAATCATTTCCATCATTTCCTATTAAAATATTTGAATCATTGGTTCCTAAAATGCTATCATTCCCACTTCCACCCTCAGCATTTTCAACATTTAAAACACTTTGAGTATTTGTACCATATGTTAAATTATTTGCAGTAGAAGATAAATCCACTGTTGTATCACTATTTGTTAAAAAAATTTTATCAACTCCATCTCCACCATCTATATAATCATCTCCATCACTTATATAGATACTATCATCTCCAGCATCCATTAATAGTGAATTTGTAGCTGAGTTGCCTCTAAAGGTATCATTAGCAGTTGTACCTGTTAAATTTTCTATATTTGTTATGCTCTCACTATTTCCAAATGCATCTGTTATAGATCCATCTATAGTTGCTACAACTCCTGAAGTTCCATTTTTAAAAATAACTGTATCTTCTCCATCTCCGCCATCAATCGTTTCAATCCCCTCATCATCATGTAATACATCATCACCACTATTACCATTTAGAGTATCATCTCCTGCTTCGCCTTTTAGTGTATCATCTCCACCACCTCCATCTATATAATCAGATCCATCTCCACCATAGAGTGTATCTATATCAGCTCCACCATAAAGACTATCATCTCCACTATCACCAAAAATGACATCGCTTGATCCTTCTCCATATATAGTATCTACGCCATCTCCTCCATAAACTTCATCACTTCCACTTCCAGCATTTATAAAATCACTTCCTCCCCAACCATATATCGTATCGGCTCCATTATATGTATAAATAACATTATTTTGATCATCAAAACTAATCGTATCTTTGATACTGCTAGTGCTATTGGTATAGATATTTTGAAACTCTATATTATTATTGCCACTCTGTTTTGCTACAAAATCTGTATCTCCACTTCCATCAGTAAAACTATAAAAATCAAATGTTCCAACACCATCAACTGTTTTTGAAGTAGTTGAGTTAAAATTACCGCTTAAATCTTTGATTTGAAAATTTATTGGATTTGATCCACTATATATACCATTTAGAGTATTTGTACCACCTCCACCTATAAATGTATCTGATCCAGACTCAAAGTATGCCGTATCATTTCCATCTCCTAAAGAGACAATATCATCTCCTCCCTCATCATAAACAACATCATTTCCACCATTCATGATAAATATATTATTTTCATTTGTTCCATTTACACTCTCAGAGGCACTGCCTCCTAAAATATTTTCAAAATTACTTGTATTCTTATCTACATTTAATCTAAAACCACTAATAGCTACCTTTTCAAGTCCAATCCAATCACCTTTGATCTCACCACCACTTCCTCCATCTAATATATCTACTCCGTCAGATAGATAGATAGTATCATCTCCACCTTCACCCAAAAGAGTATCATTATTATCACTACCACTTAGTGTATCATTGTCACTTGATCCTAGAACTCTCTCTATAGAAACTAGGGTATCTATATTTCCATAACCATCATTTAAAACTCTATTTTGAGATAGATCAACTTCTATATTTTGAGTAAAGTTAGCATCTCCAAAAAGATTATCAAATGCAACTGTATCTATATTATCTCCGCCATTAATGGTATCAACTCCATCACCACCATAAAGTGTATCATTTTGATCACCACCATCTAATGTATCATTTCCACTATTTCCAATTAATGTATCACTATCATTACTACCATAAAGGATATCATTTCCATCACCGCCACTTAATGTATCATTTCCATCACCGCCATTTAATGTATCATCTCCATCTCTACCATCTATGGTATCATGTCCTCCATTTCCTATTAAATAATTACTGTTTGAATCACCTTTTAATATATCATTTCCTGCACCAGTGTTTAAATTTTCAATACTTGTTATAACATCTAACTCTTGATTACCATATCCATCATCCAATAAATCTCTACCCTCTAAATCGATATTTACACTATTGGCAAAATTATTATCAAATAATATCCAATCAGATCCATCTCCTCCATCATACTGATCTATGCCACCACTTCCAATGAAAATATCATCTCCAACCTCTCCAAATAAATAATCATTTCCACTTCCACCATACAAATAATCATTTCCACTTCCACCATACAAATAATCATTTCCACCATTTGCATGAATACTATCACTACTAGATCCCCCATAAAGAGTATTATCTCCACTACTTCCTTTTATGGTATCTTGATAATTTGATCCTATAACATTTTCAATCTCTTGTATAGATACTATTCCTGTTGCACTTTGATCAAGAGTAACTACAATACCACTAGTACTATCTTCAAAGCTTAGTGTATCTTCTCCATCTCCTCCAATTACGCTATCATTTCCAAGTGTTGCGATGATCGTATCATCTCCAGCATTTGCCAAAATTGTATTTTCAAACTCATCTCCTTTTATTGTATCTGCAAATTTTGATCCTATGATATCGTCTATATTTGAAAGTTGATCTTTTGTACCATATCCATCATCTATAACTTCAGCACTTTGATCACCGCCACTTTGATCCAAAAATATCTTTATACCATTATTTATCGTATCTTCATCAAAGCTTATAGTATCATTATCACCACTTCCACCATCAATTATATCTGCTCCTTTTTGACCTTTTATAGTATCATTTCCACTTCCACCATATAATAGATCATCTCCTATACCACCCCATAGAGTATCATCATCACCCTCAGCATAAAATGTATCATTATAGTCTATCCCACTAAGAGCAGTTCCATCAAATCCTTTTAAAGTATCAGCTTTGTTTGTGGCATAAATTATCTCTACATGATCTCTTAGTTGGTCAATTCCTTCATCACCTGCATCTATACTTCCAAAATCATTTCCACTTCCATCTTTTAAAGTTGCTGTTATAGCATTATTTTTAGATCGATAATCAAGAGTATCACTTCCATCTCCACCCTCAATTGTATCATTTCCACTTCCTGTTTTAAATAGATCATCTCCTGCTTCACCAAAAAGCTGATTTGATCCAGAATCACCCATGATGGTATCTCCACCATCTCCACCTCTTAGTATATCATCTCCACTTCCAGCACTTATAGTATCACTTCCTGCACCACTTTCAATTGTATCATCTCCCTCTTTTGCATCAATGATATCAGCTCCATCTCCACCAATAAGAGTATTGGATAAGGTATTTCCATATAGTGTATCATCATAATCTGTTGCGATAATTTTTTCTATATTTGATACTCTATCTTCTATAGCATTACCACTATCTTGATATCCATCATCACTTATTATCTCTGAAGCCAAATCAAGAATAACTCTATTTGTAGCTAACGAAAAATCTAGCGTATCATTTCCATCTCCACCATCAAAAATATCTTTTCCTTTTGAGGCTATTAGTGTATCATCCCCCATATATCCATCTATTGTATTTATGATACTAAAATTATCATCCCCTTTTATCGTATCACTATTTTTAGTCCCTTTTACATTTTCTACGCTCGAAGTTGTATCATAATTTGATGCGTTTGAACTATCAGCAATTTTTATATTTGAAAGATCAGCATTAATTGAAGTATTATCACTTATATAACTATAATCAGCCCAATCATTACCATCTCCACCATCTAATAAATCACCATCCAAACCACCTTGTAAAAAATCCTCTCCAGCTTCTCCAAGCAGTGAATCAGCTCCACCAAGACCTCTTATGCTATCACTTCCATCTCCACCTTGTAGAGTATTTACACTACTATCGCCTATAATTGTATCATCATTGGATGATCCTAAAATATTTTGAATATTTAAGATAGTATCACTCCCCTCACCAGTAACTAATGAGTTTGATATATCAGCTTTAATAGCTGTAGAAGATGAGCTATAATCTAGCGTAT
>JALVDN010000009.1 GCA_027008965.1 Flavobacteriales bacterium
AATCTTCCTTCCGCATAATTATTGCCTCACCTTGTAATCCCTTATCATCGGTTCCAAGAAAATTACCTTGTTTATCATAAATGGGATTTTCATTTTTTCCATCATTATCAATACGCATAACCGGATTATTCAACGTAAAATTATATGCCGAAAACCCGGGATACTTCTCCACCAGCGGGTCCACACTCAACCACCTGGAAACCACCGGGTCATAGTAGCGGGCGCCGTAGTAATAGTAGCTGGTTTCGGGGTCGAGTTCTTTGCCGTTGAATTTGTAGCGCGTAGCGTAATCCCCGCCGGCATGCTGAGCGACCATTTCCTCGCCGAAGGGAAAGAATTGAGTGGTATGTGAAACCGTGGCGGGCAAAGCGGTGGATTTTACGGGATTAAGATAAGGAAAATTTGGGGATTGGTTGGGGATGGTTGAAAGTTAGGCGGCGGGGCGGGAGAATCTGAGGGGTGGGGAAGAAACAAAAAAATAATAAGTTGCATTAGGTTTAATGTGAGGTAATATGCCTAGATAAACTATAATTTATTTCTTAAAAGAATTATTTAACAGTATCAAAATTAAATTTATTAGTCCAGCTAATACAAAGAATAACCAACGTTTTTTAACGCCTTTAAAATGTTTATTTTTTGTTTGTCTTAAAAAGAGACCAAATAAAATAATTGACATAGGTATTATTGTGTCTAAAATTTTCATTATTACATTTTTTCACAAGCTCGTAATAAAAATATTATTGACGCTAATAATGAGATTACTAATATTGCATAAGAATTAGCTAAATCCATTCTGTCAGTTTCATTAAGCCGATTGTTATTATTTATTCTTTTTCTCCATTTTATGTAATATCTTATGTAAAAAAATTCAAATACAAAAACAAAAAATGAAATTAATGAAATTATTAAATATTCTTTATTGCTCATTATTTTCTTATTTTTGTGCTCGTATGTTTTTTATATTAACATTTCGGAGGCTAGGTAGCGGTATATTGTATTTTCCCTTATCACTTCCAGAAACGGGCTTTGGGGAATAAAGTTAGGGAAATTTATGGGTTTGAGGATCAAGTGTGATAATAATCTTATTAGATTGGAACTATTATTAGTGGGACTTATTGTCATGCGAGGGAAAACAAGCGTGGCGTTTGCGTTTGGGCATCAGGGAAGCGCCGGTTTCCCGAGCCCGCCGACAAGACCGGAGCCCGGAGCGAAGCGGAGGGTGAAGGGCTTGGAGGCGCACGAAGCAAGACGCACGCCGGAGCGAAAGCGAAGGCATGACGGCTTGCGAAGTCACGAAGAGAGACAAGGCGGGGCAATTGTGCCGGAAGGTGCGGAAGCCGCAGGCTCTCTAAGTCCGGAGGGAGACAAAGGCGTGGCTTTAGGGTTTGGATTACAGGAAGCCTTTGGCTCCCGGAGGGGCGGAGTGAAACGCCCGAAGGGTCGGTTCACGGAGCCAAAAGCCCAAACAAGCGCCAGCGCAGGTTGGGCGACATACGGAGCAAGACCCGAAGGGGCTTGCGGAGTTTCACAAATAAAATTATGCGGAAAACAATTTGTAGGATTGGCGCATCTACCGGAATTTCCTAATATTGCATTATTTCCGTAAACCATTCATGTATGTATGTTTTTGACGAAGGGCTGACAGAGGGTTTTTTTGTGAAACGCTACAAGAGATTTTTTGTGGATGTGGCATTGCCGGGAGGCGAAACGGTGACGGCTCATTGCACGAATACCGGAAGTTTGAAATCATGTTTGGTTCCGGGCGCAAAGGTTTTGTTGAGCCGGAGCCGGAATCCGAACCGGAAAACCGCTTTCACTTGGGAGATGATCAAAATCGGTGAGACGTGGGTGGGCGTGAATACTTTGTTATCTAATAAGATTGTTCGTCATGCATTGAAAAACAGAATGTTGAGGGAATTCTCGGGATTTGACGTTATCCGTCCCGAATTTAAAACAGGCAAAAGCCGGATTGATTTTTATTTGGAGAATGACAATGAAAAAATGTTGTTGGAAGTGAAAAATGTCACTTATAGAGAAGGTCGCTATGCCCTTTTTCCCGATGCGCCTACCCAAAGGGGATTGAAACATTTGATTGAACTTGAAAATGCTTTGAACGAAGGATATAGAGTAGGGATGTTATATACGGTTTCCAGAACGGACACGGATGTTTTTGCTCCTGCAAGGAATATTGATCCGGTGTATGCGGAGACTTTAAAAAGACTTTTGAAGAGAGGTTTGGAAATCTATCCTTATCAAGTGGCATTTTCGCCTGAAAAAGCGGAAATAGTGAGATTACTTCCTTATGAAATTTAACCGGATTTGACGGGCTTCAATCCTTTTTCTTTGCCTAATTGAAGCATAAGTTCAAAGGCTTCCTCGTAATCATTTTTGATTTCACCCTCAAGAATGGCTTCTTTGATGGCTTCTTTGATTTCGCCCACGGTTTTGGAAGGCGGAATACCGAAGGTTTTCATGATGATTTCTCCGGTTATGGGCGGTTGAAAATTTCGGATACGGTCTCTTTCTTCCACCTCAACAATTTTCTTGCGCACTTGCTTCAAATTGTTTTTATATTTTTTATATCTGACCGGATTTTTGGTGGTGATGTCGGCTTCACATAGTGTGAGCAAATCATCCAATTCTTCGCCCGCATCAAAAATCAAACGTCTGATAGCGGAATCGGTCACGTTTTCTTCGGTCAGTGCGATGGGACGTGAGCTCAATTGAACCAATTTCTGGACATATTTCATTTTTTGACCCAATGGCATGTGTAGTCTTTTGAAAATACGGGGAACCATTTTGGCTCCTACCAACTCATGTCCGTGAAAAGACCACCCGTTTTTGGGATGATAGCGCTTGGTGAGGGGTTTGCCTATATCATGAAGCAGGGCTGCCCATCTCAACCACAGATTTCCCTGTTTATCCATGCGGGCTATATTGTCCACCACTTCCAAAGTGTGATAAAAATTATCTTTATGGGTTTTCCCTTCGATTTCTTCTACACCTTTCAGGCGTGTTATTTCGGGAAGGATGAAATCCAATAACCCGGTTTCATCCAACAATTTCAGTCCTGTAGAAGGCTTTTCAGAAAGCAGTATTTTATTCAACTCATCAACAATGCGTTCGGGTGAAACGATTTTGATGCGTTCCTTATTTTTCTTTATGGCTTCCAAGGTGTCGGGGTGGATTTTAAATCCGAGTCGGGTGGCAAACCTGATGGCACGCATCATTCTGAGCGGATCATCGGAGAAAGTGATGTCCGGATCCAAGGGCGTACGCAATACTTTATCTTTCAAATCCCGTAGCCCGTTAAAGGGGTCGATAAGTTCACCGTAACAATCTCGGTTGAGACAAATAGCCAGGGCATTGATGGTGAAATCTCGTCTTTTCAAATCGTCTTCAAGGGTTCCGGGTTCCACTTGCGGTTTACGACTATCACTGGAATAGGATTCTTTCCGGGCGCCGACAAACTCCAAAATATACTCCGGAGTTTTGAGCATGGCGGTGCCGAAATTTTTATAAATGCTCAAGCTTTTTTTTCCTTTTATTTTTTTGGAAAGTTCTTTGGCAAAAGCCGGACCATCGCCTACGACCACAAAATCCAAATCTTTTTTGAGCGGCAGGCCCAAAAGATAATCACGCACATATCCGCCGATGACATAAACGGGCACATTGAGTTCGTCGCCCGTCCGTCCTATTTGTTTAAAAATTTCCAGTTGAACCGCTTCGGGTAATCTGACTTTGGATACATTCATCAATCGCGTAATGTTTCTATGGTACCGTCTTCAAGAATACGAATAATTTTGGAAGCTTTGATACCTTTTTTTTCGCGATGCAAATGTACGATATAATCCACTTTCTCCAAAATGGTTTTGTCAATTTCAGAGAAAGTCAGCGGAACCGGATGGCCGGATATATTAGCCGATGTGGATATGAGCGGAACGCCCGCCACCTTGATCAAATCATGTGCAAAACCTCTTTTCACCACCCGGATGGCCACACTTCCGTCTTCGGCCAAGGCAATAGAGGGTAGATTTTTTGCTTTTGGAAAAACCACCGTCAAGGGATCAACGGCTTTTTCAATGGCTTCCCATGCTTCGGGAGGAACATGATCCACATATTGTTGAAGCATGGCATAATCACTCACCAAAATAATATAGGGTTTGCCTGCAGGTCTTTTTTTGATTTCGTTTATTTTTTGATGTACTTCGGGATGGGTAGCATCTCCTCCCAAGCCCCAAAGTGTGTCGGATGGATATAGTATCACGCCACCTTTTTTGATCACATCAATGAGATTCATTTTCTTGTTGAAATTTTTTGAGTTTTTCATGTCTTTTCCAAACCGATTTCATGTAATTCACGGCTAATTTAAATCCGGTGATTCCATCCAAAAATCCCAATCCGATAATATAATGTTTGATAAACCTGTAGCATGCATCCACGCATTGTGAAAACAATGAATACTTCCGCCCTTTTTTGAGCCACTCTTTGGCTTTCAGCGTGGAATATAATTCGGCTTTTTGTTTGAAATGATCAAAATCGCGATAGGTGAAATGTATAAGCTTGTTTTTCAGTTTTCCGGTTTTTCCTTGCGGGGCGATTTCTTCATGCACCAGACTTCCGTCATACTTTGCAAATTTCCGGTTAAACAACCGGATGCATTTGTCATTTTGCCAACCGCTGAAACGGATTCGTTTTTTTCCTATATAATTTACACGGGGAATCCAATAAGCAATGGTATCGTTTACCAAATTCAAAGTATCCAATATTTCTTTTTGCAAGGGTAAAGAAATCCGTTCATCGGCATCTAAAACAAAAATCCAGTCGTTTTCGGCTTGTTCAATGGCATAGTTTTTTTGCGAAGAAAAATCATCAAATTTCCGGGAGAGAATTTTGGCTCCGTGTTTCCGGGCCAATTCAATGGTTCTGTCACCGCTCAACGAGTCTAAAACAATAATTTCATCCGCCCATTTGACCGAAGCGAGCGCTCCTTCAATATTTTGTTCTTCATTGAGTGTGGGGATAATGGCTGTCACCTTTCTTTTCCGGTTTTTTTTATTTTGGTCAATGTTTAACCCCAATGCCTGTTTATATACATCCGTGTAGCCTTGAACGGCATTTTCCCACGAAAACCGGCCGGCCCATTTTTTGATTTCTTCCGCCCGCTTGTTTTTTTGATAATCTTCCAATCCCTTTTGTAAAACCTCACGCATGTGTGCCGGCTCAAAATTTTCAAAATAATAAGCCACCGGTCCGCCAATTTCGGGCAGACTGGTCAAAGTGGATAAAAACACAGGCTTCCCGGCCAGCATAGCCTCAATGGGTGGAAGTCCGAAACCTTCCGAAATAGAAGGAAACAAAAAGGCTTCCATACGGGTCAAATACCAATATTTCTCTTCATCCGAAACCGGACCAATCAAATGCACCCGGTCTTCCACACCATATTTCTTGGCTTCCTCACGGATTTGTTTAATGTAGTTTTTATCCGGGTGAATGCCCCCGACAACCAAGTCAAAATCCGTTCCCGGCAAAAGGGAAGGAAGCACATGAAAATGTTTCTTGTAAAGCACCGTTCCCAAGGCAAAAAGAAAAGGTCTTTCGGGCCGGAATTTAGGTGAATCAAAATCCGGAAATTCCTTCAATTCAACGCCGTTATAAATCACTTCCACCGGCTTGCCTCTTGTATTCAAATGTTTTTCAATGTCCGACTTCACATATTGTGAAATGGTGGTGATCACATCCGCCCGGTCAATTCGTTCTTGGATTTGTTGCAGCAAACGTTTTTTCTTGAGTTCGGCCTTATCCGTATACAGAAAATTCAAATCATGAATCGTATAAACAAACTTGATTTTGCCTTTGGGGACATATTTGGTCAATTGCCAAGTGCCGTGCCACAAATCATAGGCGTGATCTTTATACAAATAGGTTTTATCAACAAAATTTCTGGTTTTGGTTTTGAGATGCGCCGGTAAATTTGTGCCGGGATATTTGAAAAACGTAAAATCAAATTCT
>JALVDN010000010.1 GCA_027008965.1 Flavobacteriales bacterium
ATCGTTTTTTAAAATATCTCCGTCGGCAATGAGAATCATTTTGGTTTGGGATTGTTCCTTGAAAGGAACGTTTTCAAGCGGTTTCACTCTGTCTTTATAAGCGGAAGTGAATTTACCTTCCAGTAATACACCGAAAATTTGTTTTCCGTTGCGATATTGCTGTTCATCGGGTTGTTTGGCTATCTCGTCAAAATTGATTTGAAGCGGAACGCCCACCACTTGCGTGTAGGGCGAACTTTCTAAAAGTACGGTTTTCACCGGGCCGTGTTTCAATGTATCCACCACACTGACAAAATCCAATTTCACTTCTCCTGTTTGCTCGCCAATGGGATGACTTGAATTAGGACGAACCAAAGGCGAATAAAACCAAGGAAATTGCTCCAATTGCGGATTTCCCGCCACTTCGCCTACTTTCAAAGTGACGGGTGCGGCCATCAGATCTTTGACCAAAACGGGACGCAAACGCACCCCGTAGCCGAACAACCAATCGGTTAAATTGAGCTCGGCGTTCAAAGCATAAGTTTTGCCTTTATACATCAAGGTATCTTTATATGCCTTCACCGGATCCACTGCTATCAACATAGACCCTCCATGCATCAGGAATTGATCCAGAGCAAATTTTTCTTCATCGGTGAAAGCTTCGGTGGGTCCGGCTATCAATAGCATGTTAAATTGCAGTAAATCTTGAAGTGTTTGTTGCGGTTGGGTTTGCAAACTGTCCAAAGTAAAAGGTGCCAAGCGGTAAAACTCACGTAAACTCATCAATAAATCAGCGATAAAAATATCCGGCCATTCACCGTTGCCTTTCAGCACGGCGATTTTGGGTTTTTCTTTTCGGGTGAGTTTGGAAATACGGTTTACAAAAGCATATTCCAAATTAGAAATACTTTTGTTGATTTGCTCTTCAATAGGCAAACCGGGTGCGGAAACCAACAAGGGTAATTGCTCGGTTTTATCTTCATAAATAATTTCAGCCCATGGAAAAATCATTACACTTGTCAGTTCCCCGCTTTTTTGAATGGTTACCTCCGCGGGCTCCATCCCCTTTTCCTTCAATTTGTCTGCAAGTTGATTTTCCAAAGGGTTGATGAGTTCAAATTCAATGTTATTGTTGATTTTGGAAAACTGCTCAAGCAGTTGACGCGTTTCACCTGAAAGTTTTTTAAAATAAGAAGGGAAATCACCTTCCAAATATACTTTAATTTGTATGGGTTTATTTATATCTCCCAAAATTTTGCTTGTCGTTTGGGATAGTGTGTGGCGTTTATCAAACGTGAAATCCCATCGTGTATGAATGCCTGAGAAAAGTATGGTCAGTATAACGAATAACAAAACTATCAATATGATATATAAACGTTTCATCATCCCCTGCGCTTTTCTACCGTTACTATGGTCAATACCAAAAAGAAAGCGGTTAGCAATAACCAATATAATACATCTTTCAAATAAATCAAGCCGGAAGCAAAATGTTCATATACATTCACCCAACTGATTTCTTTCAAATAATAATCCCACTTACCCGAAAGGTTGAAGTCGCCTAGTCCATGTAGTCCGAAATAGAGCAAAAACAACAGAAAAAGTGTCCCCAAAAAGGCCGGCATTTGTCCGGTGGTCAATGATGAAACCCAAATACCCACGGAAACGAATAACATCATCAGCAAGAAAACGCCTAAATAAGAAGTGAAAATCACTCCGTAGTCGGGATGCATACCGGGAACGGCTAATGATTTTATCACATACATATAAAAAACCGAAGGAATGAGAATGACCGTTAAAATGCTCAATGCCGCCATAAATTTTCCCAACACCAATTGCCGTGTAGTAATAGGTTTAGTCAGCAAAATTTCAATAGTACCCAATTTATATTCTTCTGAAAACATTCCCATGGTGATGGCAGGCACAAAAAAAATCAACACCCAAGGGATCAAGGTGAAAAAAGGTTTTAAATCTGCAAATCCCGAGTAAAAAATATTAAAATCGCCTTCCATCAACCATAAAAACATGCCTATGATCACATAAAAGACCACGGCAACGGTCAAGCCCGTTAGAGAAGAAAAAAAACGGAAAAAATCCTTTTTCCAAATTTGTTTCATGGGTCAGGATTTGAGATAATATTTCCTGTATTTAAACCAAGCAAGGACACTAATTATAAACATTACCAGTACTGCAATATATACACCTGCCGGCGTTTGAATGGCATCTCCTTTGGCATAGGAATGCAACCCGGCCAAGTAGAAATTCACGCCGAAATAGGTCATGATAATAGTCCAAATGGCAAAAAGCGACATTACATTAAATTTATACAATCCGCGCAACGCAGGAACCATGTGCGAATGTATCACCAAAGCATAGATCATAATGCTAATAAGCGCCCAGGTTTCCTTGGGATCCCATCCCCAATAACGTCCCCAACTTTCATTGGCCCACTGACCGCCCAGAAAGTTTCCAATCGTAAGTAAAACCAATCCCACAATGAGCGACATTTTATTGATATCGGTCAATTCTTCAACCACCCATTTGAATTTTTCTTTGTTTTTCTCCGTGGTAAAAATGATAAACATAAGCGCTAAAAATCCCAACATGGCACTGAGAAAAAACGGTCCGTAACTCGCCACTATCACCGCCACATGAATCATCAACCAATAGGAGTTCAAAACAGGTTGAAGATTTTCAATGGCCGGATCCATCCAATTCCAATGGGCCACCATCAACAAAATGGACGCGATGAAAGCTGTGGAAGCCAACGTAAGTTCCGATTTTCTACCAAACCATAATCCCGCCGCCAAAGTAGCCAAAGCCACATAAATGATGGATTCATAGGCATTGGACCATGGCGCATGACCACTGATATACCAACGCAAACCCAAGAAAAAGACCATCCACACAAACATCAAAACAATGACAATCTTGTTCAATAAAATAAATCGTCTCAACCATTTACCGGGCCGAATGATATCCGTAATAACCAACAATAACAAAAACAATGATGCCAACATCAATTCCCAATACATATACCGGAAAGCATCATGCTCATTATAGAAAATTTCCCATTTCACTTTATTTTCATCCGGAATTACGTCCGCACCAAATCTTTTCTGATAATTGCCTATCCCTTCCAGAAACTTTTGCGTGTCTTCATAGTGTTTGGCTAATACCGAATTGGCCGTCAGTGTTAAAATGCCCGCTACAAACAATGAGTCTTCACCCTTGAAACCTCCTTCTTCCACTTGCGTATGTGAATACCATTTGTGATTGGGATCGCCCGGCAAAGGAAACAAACGAATATTGAAACCCAACAAAGTGGAATACAATAAATTTACCCGTCCGTCTACATTCAACACATCCTTTTCAAACTTGCTTTTAATGGGTGATTTTTGGGCTTTGTCCACATAAGATGCCAGTTTATAGTTCCCGTTCTCATCAAAAAAATCAGCAAGTTTGGCATATTTTACACTTTTGTCCACCCCGATAATTTCCCGCAGTTTATCATCTCCACGCTCCAAATAAATCACAGGCATATAAGCCCAGAAATTGGGAGCTATCACCATGGAAAACAAAGCCTGACCGGCCGATATTTCAATCGTCGTATCGGGAATTTGATAAGTGTCGTGCTTGGTGAGTTTCCGCAAGAGTTCGGAAGCGTAGGTGTGCACAGGCTTGATTCTTCCTCCGTAATCCTGAATGAGTAAACTTGAAAATTGGTCGGCCAATGTATCGGGAATGATAGTGGGTGGTATTAACCGTTTTAATTGCTCGGTTGAGCTTACATCATGTGCAATATCTTGATGATGCTCACCTCCCTCTTGCCCGTATGCCGCAAGCGAAAACAACAACAAAATCATCAATCCCAACTCCTGACGTTTCTTCCTCACATATTCAAAATGTCTTTTTATCCGGTTATATAGCGAATGCGGGTTGAAAAAAATCATAATCAAACCGAAATATAACAATCCATATCCTATATAAGTGATCCAAGTGCCCCAAAAATCATGATTCACCGATAAAATGGTTTGTTCATACTCCGGTGTAATCCTGTAGGATGCCTGAAAAAAACGATAGCCTTTATAATCCAAAACATGATTCATATAAATTCTATAGTCAAAAACCGTATCTTGATCCACCACCGTCACCTCACTGGCAAAAGATGAGGGCCTGTTGGAGCCAGGATAATATTTCACCTCAAAATCCCTCAATTTAATGGCAAACGGCAACTGAATTCTTTTGGGCCCGTAAAACATCACAAAATTCAGCCCGCCTAAACGAAACAAAGTAGGATTTCCTTCATAAAATTGACCGCCATAAAGTTCCACCACTTTTTCTTCCCCACCCGTTTTCACTTTCAACTTGAGCACATTAAAAGGATTTTCCGATGCCTTTCCTGAAACATACTTCACACTGCCCCTCACGGGTGGCTCGGGAACCACAAAACGGATTCCGTCCAAATCATACAATGCACCCAAATGAAAATCCTGCATCGAATCTTTTTTCACCAATCCCCGCTCACCGGTTTTCATCACTTGATAACTACCCTCTACCGCACTCTTTATTTTCAAATTACCCTCCGGTGATTCAAACACACGAATAGCGCCGTTCACCGTATCATTAAAAGAAATATAAACGCCGTTCAAAAGCAATCCTTTCCCCGATTCAATAAAACGGGTTTTCCGTTCACCCGTAGTAGACTCCACCAACTTCAAATGAACCGCTCCCGAATCATCATACTCAAAAACCTTCTTGGCATGCGGAATAAACGCAACCAAATCCACTTCTATGGGTTTACCTTTAAAATCAGTCTGCAAATGCAATTGATTGCCACCCAACGCCGAAAACAAAATCCGCTTGTAAATGGGCATTTTCATGGTGTCGCCGTCATCCACACGTAACATCAAATAATTACGTTCACTCAAAATCTCATGAGACATCTCACCTTCACGAATAGGCATTTGACCTTCAAAACTGATATATCGCGTCACGGCGGCACCGATCAAAATCAAAACAAAAGCCAAATGAAAAATAAACGAATGCCATTTCTCACGCTTATACAAACGATAACGAATAATATTTCCAATCAGGTTCACCACACCGAGAATCATAATCAACTCAAACCACCAGGCCTCATAAACAAGCGCACGTGCCGTTTCCGTACCGTATTTACTTTCAATGAAAGTGGCCACAGCCATACTCACCGAAAACACCACAAACAAAAAAGCCATCGTGTAAGTGGAAACCAAAATGCTATACAATTTTTTCATATTCAATATCTAACACCTGAAATGGAAGGTAAAAATACACTAAAAAAACGGAATGATAAAGCATTTATGATTGTAGATTCATAATATTTTTCGGGCGCCTTATGGCGTGCTCCGTTTAAATCTTTTTCGGCTCAAAGCATTTTTGTAAGTTGCCGTGCGGGGTCTCCTCGTCGTAGCTCGGAGCCTCCTCCGTCAAACAAAAATGAGCTTTTCGCCTTCAAAAGGATATCACTGCGCCCGCCGGCGCAAATTTTTCTGCTAAAAAAAGAAAAAGTTGAAGGAGTGGAGCCGATGGGAGTCGAACCCACGACCTCTTGAATGCCATTCAAGCGCTCTAGCCAACTGAGCTACGGCCCCATTTAAGCAGTGCAAATATATAACTTTTTCCTTTCCGGGGCAAGATTTCAAAACTATTTCCCATCCACAACTTTTAAACTATATTTGTAATTCAAAAAACAATAGAGATGGATATACATTTGCTTCCTTCCCAAATCCGGAGAGATATAGTTCGAATGGTTCATGATGCGCAATCCGGTCATCCGGGAGGTTCATTAGGTACAGTGGAATTTTTCACCGCTTTGTTTTTTGAACTTTTAGATGCCGACCCGGAAAATTTCAACCCGGAAACCGGAACGGGGGAAGACTTTTTTATCCTGTCTAACGGACACATCACACCTGTATATTATTCCACCTTGGCACGAAGGGGATATTTCCCGGTACAAGAGCTGGCCACATTCCGTAAACTTGGTTCACGCT
>JALVDN010000011.1 GCA_027008965.1 Flavobacteriales bacterium
CCAACCGGTCCAAATAATAAATTACTTCTTGTTCAAAACGCACCGGATCTACTTGACCTTTCAACTCAGCAAGCGATTTTTTTAACCGGGACTTTATTTTTTCCACACGTTTTGGATCCAACTCTTCCACACGATTTAAAGCTTTTTTTATGATTTCCAGCTTTTCTATAATATCTCTTTCAAGCTCCTTGCCTTCTTGCAACCGGAAATGCTGTACTTCATCCAGGGCTTTTTCCAGCAGACGTAATATTCCTTTCCATAAAGCATCCAAATCCTCAGGCTCTTGTTTTTCCCAAACATCAGGTGCGGAAAGTAAATGAGATAAAATTTTGTCTTGATCTTGAACGGGAAAAGCCTCGGAAATGATGTTTAAATATTGTTGTAAAACATTAGTATTGAGTTTCCTGGTTGCTACTCCCGATAACGATTCCACATTCAAAAACATTACCGCTTTTCCTCTCAACAATTTTTTCTCCAATAATTTTCGGATTTCCAATTCTTTTTCCCGGAAGTCGGAAGGCATTTTCACTTGTAAATCAAAAAACTTCCCGTTCAGGGTTTTAATTTCCACGGTATATTGTGATTCGCCTATAACATCCTCGGCCTTACCGTAACCGGTCATAGAATATATCATGTATTTATTTTTTTTCGGATTTTGTTTCTCCAAACTCTTTCCGGAGTTTTTTTAATAATTCTTCTTCGGTTTTCACCGGATATATTTTGCCGTTTTTCACAAAAGATAACTCCCCCGTTTCCTCCGATACAACCAATGCAATGGCATCGGAATTTTTGGTGATACTGGCTGCCGCCAAATGACGCAAACCGTGTTTCTTGGGTAGTTTAATTTCGGGTGATATGGGTATAACACTCCTGGCCGCCGTAATTTTGTTGCCTTCCACCACCAATGCGCCATCATGAAGTGGACTGTTTTTGGCAAAAATACTCTCAATAATGGGTTCATTAATAGTGATATCCATTTTTTCGCCCGTATTCTTTAAAAAATCCAAGGATGCATTTTTTTTCACCACAATCAAAGCGCCGTGTCTTTTTATACTCAAATTCTTCAATGCATTAACAATGGCTTTGAAATCGGTTTTATTATCTTCCGAATTTTCCAAATATTTAAAAATTTTCAAATCCTGCAACCAGTCCGATGTATTCCATTTTTTTGAACCCAAAAGCAATAAAAACTGTCGTACTTCCTGCTGAAAAACAATCAACAAAGCAATCATTCCCAATCCCAAAAATTTCCCCAAAAATTCCGACATGATTTGCATGTGCAACCACTCCGTAATCTTCCAAAAACCATAGATGATGGCAATGCCTATAAAAATATTCACCGCCGCCGTACCTCTTACTATCCTGTAGATGTAATAAAGCACCACCAAAAACAATGCAATGTCAACTACATCCCAAAATCCTATTTCAGACCATTCAATCATTTTCTTTTATTTCATTCGGATTAAACCAAAATTGCTCGTTCAAAAGATAAAAAAACAAACTGTCTCCTTCCTTCAAAAACCCATACAAATTTATATATTCATCATATGAAACACGATAATCCGCATTCAAAAACAATGATTTTAATTCTTTGGGCCGATGGTCATTGAAATATTTTCTCAGTTTTTCCTTGCCGGCCGGAAAATCAAAAGTAGAACCATCTATCTTCACTTCTCCGGGAAATAAAAATAAATGACTGATAGCTGTATCCTTATAAGTCTCCGGATATTTCCTTACATAACCCGGCGAAATTTCAAAAGGTGTATGAATTTTCAAATCCTCAAAAGGAACCAAACGCATTTTATTTTCAACCGTATCCACAAAACTGAAAAAAGCTCGTGCCCCCGGAATAGAATGAATACTTTTCTTATGTCTTTTTTTCAATAAAACTTCCAACGGAACAATGAGCTCTTTCAACGCAAGACGCCTGTCAATATGCACCACCCAATGCGAAGCCGTCACCAATTGTCCTTTGTGCAATTCCGCCACCGTATTCCCTTCCTTGGTCTTCAAAAAAATATAAGCTTGCGAAACATTTTTTATCTCTGTCAAACCCTTGTTATCATTCAACGGCAATTTGATATCTTCCTTGCCACCGGAACACGACATCAAAAAAACAATCAAAAACATACGCCAAAAACCGCCAAACCCGTATCTTTGAAATCTCAAAAACATCATAACACAAAGATACTAAACTTATGAACTTTCAAGAAATCATCAGTATTAGCGGAAAACCCGGATTACATCGCATCATCTCTACCACCAAATCAGGCGTGGTGGCCGAACATTTGGAAACTCGCAAAAAAACCGTCGCACCATTGTTTTCCATTTCGGCACTATCCGACATCGTTATTTTCACCGAAGATGACGATATCCAACTGCTCGAACTCTTCAAACGCATGCACCTGGAACACGAAAAAGGCACCGAACCGCCCAAACCAAAATCTTCCGCTTCCGAACACATCACATACTTTGAAAAAGTCCTTCCCAACTACGACCGCCAACGATTTCTCAACTCGCACATGAAAAAAGTCCTGCAATGGTATCACATACTCCATAACCAAAACCTGTTCCCCTCCATTTTGGAAGAAGATAAGTCCGAATAATTTTTAGTAGAAAGCCGGGCATCCTGCGGCGGCTTCATTCACCCGGTCTCGCCGCCTTGTATGCCCGGCAACGGCCGTGCCTGATGCCGCTCGCAACCCGCCCGCTCGCGGCATCGTCACGGCCTTGGTTCGGCGAGCCGGTAAAAGCTCGCAACAAGCACGCTCGCTTCACCGTCTCGCCTCAAAACTTTTTTTAATTCGTCTTTACTGCGATTATAACTTGCAATAAAATGGTTAAATTTGAATAACATGAAAAAACCGGGCATCATCATATACCAATCTCCCGAAGGAAAAACTTCCATAGAAGTAAAATTGGAAGACGAAACTGTTTGGTTAAACCTAAACCAAATGGCTTCTCTTTTTGAAAGAGATAAATCCGTGATTTCTCGGCATATTTCCAATATTTTTAAAGAAGGAGAATTAGAAAAAGCTTCAACTGTTGCAAATTTTGCAACAGTTCAAACGGAAGGGAAACGGAAAATCGTCAGAAATATTGAATACTATAATCTCGATGTTATTATTTCTGTTGGATATAGAGTAAAATCGAAACGTGGAACGCAATTTAGAATTTGGGCAAATCAAATATTAAAGGATTATTTGATTCGCGGATATGTAATCAACCAAAAACGTCTGGAAAAACAACTGGAGCAATTCAATGAATTAAAAGAAACAATAAAAATTCTTGGTAATACCATTGAGCGTAAAATATTATCAGATGAAGAAACCAAAGGATTATTAAAAATAATCACGGACTATTCTTATGCACTTGATATGCTCGACCGTTATGACAATCAATCTTTGAAAATTGAAAATACAACACAAAAGTCCATATATAAGCTTACTTATGATGAAGTTAAAAAGCAAATTGAAATAGTCAGGAAAACTTTTAAAACATCTAAATGGTTTGGCCAGGAAAAAGACAATTCCCTTAAAAGTTCAATAGAAACTATTTATCAAACATTTGACGGCAAAGATCTATATCCCAGCATTGAAGAAAAAGCGGCAAATCTATTATACTTATTGGTTAAAAATCATCCTTTTACTGATGGTAATAAAAGAATTGCCGCTACCATTTTTCTATACTTCCTTGAAAAAAACGGATTGTTATATTCCGTTGATAAAAATAAAAAAATACCCGACAATGCTTTGGTGGCTTTGACATTAATGATTGCCGTTAGCAAACCGGAAGAAAAAGATACAATGATTAAAGTAACTGTCAATTTAATAAATATGAATAATAGATAGCACCTAAACAAAACCACGGTGTTATACCTATAATAATGTATATTCATTCCTCTAAATCCACATCTCCCTTTTTTTCATTAAATTTGCCTACTCTCAAAAGCTTTTTAATCATGGCCGGACATAGTAAATGGGCAAACATCAAACACCGAAAAAGCGCACAAGACGCCAAGCGAGCCAAAATATTCACCAAAGTATTGAAAGAAATCAGTATAGCCGTTCGCCAAGGCGGCCCCGACCCCGAAGCCAATCCCGCACTCCGGCGTGCCATTGCCAATGCCAAAGGAGTCAACCTGCCCAAAGATAACATCCAGCGTGCCATCAAAAAAGCCTCCGGCAAAGACGCCGACAACTATCAGGAAATCACCTTTGAAGGATATGGCCCGCACGGCATAGCTTTTTTTATTGAATGCACAACCGACAATACCAACCGCACCGTCAGCATTGTGCGCTCCATTTTCAACAAACACGGTGGAGAACTCGGAAAGTCCGGCTCACTGGAATATATTTTCGACCGCAAAGGCGTTTTTTTGATTGAAAAAGAAAAAATCAAAGATTTTGACCCCGAAGAACTAGAAATGGAACTCATCGACGGAGGTGCCGAAGACATTGAACAAGACGATGAATTTATGACCATCTACACCGACTACAAAGATTTCGGCTCCATGTCGTCCAAATTGGAAGAGCTTGGCATTGAAGTAAAAAGCGCTTCACTCGAACGTATTCCCAAAACCACTAAAACCCTACCGCTTGACCAAGCCAAAAAAATCATTGCTTTGGCCGAAAAATTTGAAGATGAAGACGATGTTCAAAAGGTCTTTCATAACTTGGAACTCACCGACGAACTTTTAGAAAGTCTGAGCGAATGAAACTACACACCTTTATTCATGAAAATTTCAAGCTGGACGGAGGCGCCATGTTCGGTGTAGTCCCCAAAGTGCTTTGGCAACGAACCAACCCTGCTGACGAAGATAATTTAATAGAACTGGTCACCCGGAGTTTGCTCATCGAAACCGAAGATAAATTGATTATGATTGACACCGGGATGGGCGACAAACAATCCGATAAATTTTTCAGTTACTACAAACCCCGTAACCGTGGTGGCGCACAAAGAAAACTGAAAGAAATAGGCAAAACACCTGTTGACGTTACCGACGTAGTGATGACCCACCTCCATTTTGATCATTGCGGCGGATCGGTCAAAAAAGACGAAGAAGGAAATCTGACGCCCACCTATCCAAATGCCACTTACTGGTCAAATGCCGACCATTGGAAATGGGCCGTTCAACCCAATGCGCGTGAAAAAGCTTCTTTCCTCAAAGAAAATTTTGTTCCGTTGGAAGAAGCAGGGGTTTTAAAATTCGTTGACATCCCAATGCTTGGAAAAGAAGCATACGTACCTGAACTCAATCTTCAATTTATTTTTGTTGACGGCCACACCGAAAAACAAATGCTTCCGCTATTGGATTTTAAAGGGAAAAAACTTTTATTCGCCGCCGATCTTCTTCCCACAGTGGGACATATCCCTCTTCCCTACGTCATGGGATATGACGTAAGACCTCTAATAACACTCAAGGAAAAAGAAAAATTTCTAAACTGGGCCGCAAATGAAAAGGTATACATTTTCCTGGAACACGACCCGCAATATGAAATTTGCACCCTTCAACATACACCCAAAGGCGTCAGATTGGAAAAAACTTTCACATTGGATGAATTCATTAATCTTTAAAAAACAAAATATACAACTATGAAATCAAAAATTTTATTATCGCTTCTCAGCTTATTTTTCCTCTATGCTTGTGGTACCCCAAAAACAGCCGTAGAAACGGCCACACAAGAAAAAAAAGAAGAAAAATTGGAAATGCTTCCTCAACACTTGACCCAACTTTTCACCAAAGAAGAACTCAAAGCTTGGCAACACAAAGACCCGTTGACAGATAAACTTCCGGGAATGAGCGTAGAGAAAGCATATGCCACCGTATTAAAAAAATATCCTGCCAAACAAACCGTAATAGTAGCCGTATTGGATTCCGGCATGGACATTGATCATGAAGACCTCAAAGATAATATCTGGAAAAACGAAGACGAAATTCCCGGCAACGGAATAGATGACGATAAAAACGGTTATGTGGACGA
>JALVDN010000012.1 GCA_027008965.1 Flavobacteriales bacterium
TTTGATGACAATGCGGTGGGTTTGAGGTTGCATGAAAAGGTTGTCGAGGTTTTCGCCGAAGGTGAGAAAAGCATTGGTGTCGGCATTGGTGAGACTGTTGCGATAGAGGATGGTGAGCGTGCTTCCGGGTGCATATTCCCAAGTGTAGCCGAGGTCCAAATTCCAAACGTTGAAGTTGAAATCGTGGTTTTGGTTGTGGGTGGTGGGCGTTAAGGTTCCGTCGTTTTCCAACAGATAAAACCGGTTATAATGCACAGGCGACCAATAGTGGCGCAGGCTCAAACTGAAGGCCGATTTGACGTTGAAAAAATAATCGGCTTTGAGGGCGTTGGAAACGGTTTTGCGCTGGCGGTTTCCGAATAACACGGGATGTGCTGGGTCATTCAGGAATGTAACAAATCCTTTTTGGTTGATGTTGCGCTTGTACTCTCCGCGATAAATCATTTTAAAGCGCGAAGTGAATTTGAAACGCAGGCTGGCACCGAATCCATAGTGATGTTCGTTTGAACGGATGAATTGAACACGATAGAGGAAAAAGTCGCCGGCGAGTTTTTTCCGGTAGTCGGTAGAGATGAATGCGCCCAACCTATAGCGTGCGGGCTTGAGATAGTATTGGTTTTGTAAGCGAGGTTCATAATAATCTTTCTCTTTGGAAATGATTTTTCCCCTTGTTCCGAATGAAAGGTATTTTTTGGTTGTGAGAAAAATATGATAACCTAAGTCTTTTCTATACATCAAATAGGGCTTATATAAATGATCCAAACCCACATCCATCGAGAAACTAAATCTGTTGAAGTGCTTGGTAGGTTGAAGCATTCTGTATCTATAGAAAAAATCATATATCACCAGATTGTTCCTGGGATTGAAACCCAAATCATTGATGTTGTATTTATCGTCTTGCAAAGAAAATTCGGTTCCGAACGAATGTTGTTTGATGGTTTTTTTCAATTCCAAAAATCCTTCAAATCCGGTTTGGGTTTGTTCTGTATGTATGGCACTCATAGCCGCCTTTCCGGACACTTCGAAAGTATTGTTCTTGTTATACAAATCAAAAACAAAAGCTGTGGCATTGGCATCGGGATAGTGACCGGCGCGTAGGGTGTTGGTATTTATGAGTGCAACCGAATTATTTTTCCCGAAGGCATAATCCACCACGGCTACGTTATAGTTAACATAGGGTTGTGTGCGGATTTGACGTGTTTTGCCCGTGATTGTATCTTTAATGGTGGCAAAACTTTGATTTGTGACGGCGTTTAGAAATCCAACCCCTACTCCTTTTGCAGTCCGGCCGCTAATTTTGACGGCGTTGAGCAGATTGATATTTTCCGGGTTTTCAACAATGATTTCACCGGGAGATAACTCACTTAAAACTTTATAGTAATCCATAGGCAACCCACCGCCTATTCTTCTTGAATAAAACAAATCTCCCTTTGAGAAGAGTTGGGTCCCTTCGGTGAAGAAAGGCCGGTTTTCGGAATAAAATTGTTCGAAGGGACCGAGGTTCAATACTACATCGTCATAAGGGACGTCACTAAAATCGGGGATGAGGGTGGCATCTAATGTAAAATTTTCAGTCAAACCGTATTTCAAGTCGGCACCGAAAGCAAAATCGGTTTTCTGTTCATTTTGCGCCCTTGTATGTATCATGGAAGCATAAGGATATAAACTCAACCTCACCGGAGGTTTGAGGTTTTTTAATCCCTGCAATCTACCCAGAAATTGAACCACATCGCCTTCTTTGGTTTTATCAAAAAGCGTCCAGGAATATTGTTCTCTCGTATGTGTAATACTTCTTATAAAAGTTATACCCCAAGTTTGATCGGGCCGGTTTTCAAAGCGCAAGGCCGAATAGGGAATGGCCATTTCCACATACCATGCCTTGTCCGTGATGCGCACTTCCGATTTCCAAACGGCATTCCAGCTCAAATCCGTGTTGTTGCTACTTTGAATACCATCCATTTGCGTGCCTGCACTAGTAACGACAAAAACATAGGTGTTTCCCGGTGCCAGAAAAGGATTGAGCATCACACTGAACCAGTCGGACATGCTGAATTGGTCGCGTAAACTGAATTCCCTAACGATTTGCTTGACATCGGGAACTTTCATCTCGGCAAGAATATAAAGTGCGGCATCATCATACAATAAGCGGACAGTGGTTTTATAGAGTTCGGGTTCGGGCTGACCTTGACCCGGTTCCATCATCACAAAACCGGTGGCCATTTCGGCTTGATTCCACACTTCATCTTTTTTTCCGTCTATAACCGGTGCTTTATCTGTCCGTACGGCTTGAAGCGTTTTTGTGGATTGTGCTGAATGAAACCATGGAAAAAGAATAAAAATTCCCCAGAAAAATATGTTGTTTTTCATCCTCATACGGTTTGATGGTTCAAAGATAGTATAATTATTAGAGGACATTATCCGGACATGCGATTTTTGGTCATGACATATAAACTTATCTATAAGATTATTTATTGCCCATTATGTTACATTTTTGATGTAATTTTACTGCAAATCTTATTTTTTATATGCGAAAACTGAAATTGGATGAATTGGGACGTATTTCGGTGAATGAATTCAAACAAGCTGAAAAACTACCTTTGATCATGATTTTAGATAATATCAGGAGCCTTAATAACATAGGCTCACTTTTTCGCACAGCCGATGCGTTCCGGATAGAAAAAATCTATTTAACCGGTTTCACCGCTACCCCGCCCCATAAAGATATTCATAAAACTGCGCTTGGGGCCACCGAGTCGGTAGCATGGGAATATGTGGAACGAATTGAAGATTTACTGGCAAGTTTAAAAGAAAATAATATCCGTATTGCCGCCGTGGAACAAACCGATGAAAGCACAATGCTTCAAAAATTTTTCCCAAAACCCGGTGAAAAGTGGGCTTTCATATTCGGGAATGAAGTGAAAGGCGTTTCGGAAGAAGCTCTACCATTAGTGGATTTGGCAATTGAAATACCACAATTCGGCACCAAACATTCCTTCAATGTGGCCGTGAGTGCAGGTATAGTATTATGGGATTTCACCGCCAAAATAAAATTCGGTTATCATGTATAAACATTTTCTCATCATCATATTGTTTGGATTTTTAACCGGATGCCGGGAAACAGAGAAAAAAAATAGTGTTCCGATAGTCCGGTATCAAACTTATTTTTATCCGGGCAAACTTCCCGCACCGGCACAACCTCAAGTTTTTGATACTTTCACCTATTGGAAGCAATTTTTCAGGTATTGGGATTTTCCCGACAGCATCAACCGGGAAGAACTCACCGACCGGGTGGAACTCATCCACAATGCCATGGCACATATCAGCAAAAAACCTTTCCCCAAACCTGTAGATACCGTGGACATCAAAAGCCGGTTTCTCAGACTTCAAAACGAAACTTACCAATTGAAATGGATTTTAGCGGAAAATTTGATTTATCCTCGACCCGACAGTATATTTTCACGTTTTACTGAAGCTTATACAAATTTGATTCACCAAATCAATTTCTTTACCGGGGAAAAAGAAGATTTTATAACCGTTTTCAAAGAAAAAACCCGGCGTGATTCACTTTTATTGGAAAAATTCAAAAGAGATTCAACGGAGCGATCCGGACAAATGGCGGAATAGTTTTTAATCCTCCGGTATTGCTCAACTTTGGTGCTACTTTTTCCACACCCGGACTATATTTTTTCTTATATCCATCTAAAAATTTTTTAAACCGCATCATTTTCCTGTATGACGATTGATTTACAAAGTATCCTTTTTCATCCACAAAATCCTCCAAAGGCAACACTTCAAAAAAAGTTTTTCCGCCTAAATGGTATTTATAAACCCATACAGGAAGATATTTCACCGAAACCAGTTTCAAGCCACGTTCGGTTTTCACTAAACTTGTTTCAATCAAAAAAGAACCGTCTCTAGGAAAAGTACGTTGATTTGAAATGAAATTACCCAAAGAAAAAACCGTCAATCTCCCTGAAGGCTCATCAAACTTCACCGGCTGTACCACATGCGGATGCGAACCGATGATGATTTTTATGCCCAAGGAGTGCAGAAATTTCTCCAAATCTTTTTGCGTAGCCGAAGGTTGGAGTTGATATTGATTCCCCCAATGAAAAAATACGATAATTTCGTCGGGTTTTAAGGCCCGGGCTTTCAAAACATCTTTGCGGATTTGTTCTTTATCTATCAAATTGACCTGCGTGGGCAAAGGCACAGGCAAACCGTTGGTCCCGTAAGTATAGTTTAGCACCGCAATTTTAAAACCTTTTTTTTCAAGCAGCAACGGATTTCTGAGCTGTCTATCCAGTTCATTGACAAATGTCCCTGTTGTTTTCAAATCATGCAGTTGCAAATAACGAATGGTTTTCTCAATTCCTTTTCTACCTTTATCGGCCGAGTGATTGTTAGCCGTCACCAAAACATCAAACCCGGCATTTTTTAATGCATCCAACAAAGCAGACGGACTGCTGAAGCGCGGATAGCCTTGATACGGCTTCACGCCAATAGTGGTTTCCAAGTTGCCAATCACCCAGTCATACGACTTCAAGTATGGTTTCAAAAAATAAAACGAATTACTAAAATCATATCGCTCCCTTTGTGCATCCCAAGCCCCTACCAATTGCGGTTGATGTACCATGATATCCCCCGCCCAAAGTATTTTCAAAGTGTCATTTTGCGGAAATAATCCCCCTGAAAAACTCCAAAATAAAATCAACAGCCATTTTTTCATGTCCTCAATTTACAAAAACCGATTTAAATAAATAACGCACTTCATTTTTTGGTTCTATTAGTTTATTCAACACTTAATTATCCCGAACCGGTCTTGGCATTACATGAATTTATTTGATAACAAAATGATATCACCCTCGCACATTCTTTTCACGTAACATTTTTGATGCCTTCTACAATAAATTTGATTGAATTGCATATATTTGTATGGATAGCCAAGATATATTCAAGCAGAAATAATAATTAAGTTCAACTTATGAAAAAAATAGCCTTGATAACAGGGGTGACGGGTCAAGACGGAGCCTATTTAAGTGAATTCTTACTGGATAAAGGATATGAAGTTCACGGAATAAAAAGAAGAAGTTCTCTCTTCAATACCGAGCGAATAGATCATTTGTATGAAGATCCACACAAAGAGAACCGGCGATTTATATTGCATTATGGAGATTTGACGGATAGCACTAACATGATTCGTTTGATTGAAAAAATTCAACCGGATGAAATTTATAACCTCGGTGCCATGAGTCATGTACAAGTATCCTTTGAAATGCCGGAATATACGGCCAATGTGGATGCACTGGGGACGCTTAGAATTCTGGAAGCCGTCAGGTTGTTGGGCATGGAGAAAAAAACCAAAATATATCAAGCTTCCACTTCGGAGTTATATGGAAAGGCACAAGAAATTCCTCAAAACGAAAAAACTCCTTTTTATCCAAGGAGCCCTTATGCCGTGGCCAAATTATATGCCTATTGGATAACGGTGAATTACCGGGAGGCATACAATATGTTTGCATCCAATGGTATTTTGTTCAACCATGAATCCCCACTACGTGGTGAAACCTTTGTCACGCGGAAAATCACAAGAGGCTTGGCCAGAATAGTATTAGGACTTCAAGATAAAATTTATTTGGGAAATCTATCCGCCAAGAGGGATTGGGGTCATGCCAAAGATTATGTGCGAATGATGTGGATGATTCTCCAACACGACCAACCCGACGATTGGGTTTGTGCAACCGGAGTGACTACATCGGTAAGGGAATTTGCTAAAAAGGCATTCAGAGTGCTTGGAATAGAAATAGATTTTAAAGGCGAAGGAGTGGATGAAAAAGGCTATGTGGTTTCCTGCTCGAACCCGGAATTCCAATTGGAAAAAGGCAGGATTGTGATTGAAACGGATGAACGCTATTTCAGGCCTACGGAAGTTGATATCTTGGTAGGAGATAGCACCAAAGCCAGA
>JALVDN010000013.1 GCA_027008965.1 Flavobacteriales bacterium
AAAGTTTTATGAAATATGTGATTCCGGCTTTGATGGAAGGCGACAAAGACGGTATTTTGGAGCGGGCTTTGATTGCTCACCAAGGCAAACTGATGCCACGCTATGCATATTTGCAGGATTATGTAGATGGTAAAGAATAGGTTTACAACGGTTTTAAAATTCTTTAAACACTACTACGCCGCCAAAAACAGATATGGGGTTCATTCGCCTTATGTTTACAAGTTACTTACAAATTGTATTGATGACAAGACACGCTATCCCGAATATAAAATTTGGGAAAATTTCAGGAAACAATTAATGTCAAATCATCAATTTCTGGAAGTTGATGATAGGGGCGCAGGCTCTAACGTATTCGATTCCGGCCAACGCCGGGTGAAGGACATGGCCCGTGTGGCGGGAAGTTCCAAAAGAAAGGCCAAATTGTTATTCCGCTTAGCTCGTTATCTACAAGCAAAAAATATATTGGAACTGGGCACACATTTGGGATTGGGTACCATGGCATTGGCTTTGGCCGACAAGAATGCTAAAGTTACAACCGTAGATGCGGATAAAAATTTAATGCTTTTTACACGGAAACAATTCAAAAGGCACAAAATCAATAATGTGAAATGGGTTCCCGGTTCATTTGATGAAGTATTACCGGAGTTAACCTTAAACAAGAAGTATGATTTGATTTTTTTGGACGGTGACCACCGAGGCGACACCACTTTGAAATATGTGGAAATGCTTAAACCCGCCATGCATCAAGAAACCCTGTTGGTATTGGATGACATTCATTGGTCGGAGGATATGGAAAAAGCCTGGATGCAACTCATCAAAGACGATTTCTTTCATGTGAGTTTGGATTTATTTTTTGTGGGTTTACTTGTTCCCCGCCCTGTGCAACAAAAAGAGCATTTTATCATTCGTTTTTTATAACAATTTTTTTATATTGCATGCTGATGAAGAAATGGATTTCCATAGCATTGATTTTGATCTTTTCGGTGATATGGACGGCACCCGTCACGCTATCTTATGCCTATCATCTATATGAAAAAAAACATAATGCCGCGGTTTTATCAAAACAATGTAATGAATATCAAGACGCATCATCAAGGATGTATAACAATGGAAATCAGTTTTTAAAATCATTATTGAAGCGGGTGTGCAGTCAGAAAAACAAAGAAAAAAACTTCCCGGTTTCATTCCATTTTTCAGGTTTTGTGCAATTGAATCTTTCAGAAAAAAACCAAAACCCGATAGAACCCCGCTGTTTGAAGAAAAATGCATTTCATTATCTTCATACTTATCATTTCCTTCTTTCCCATGATATTTTCCATCCGCCGTCGGTAATGAGCTGATAAACCTTTTTGAGCTATTTGTTTTTGTTTTTCAGATCAGTAATCACTGAAAACCTGTATGATATTCAAATCGGCAAGCGGATGAATTGGAAAAATTTAATAAGCATCATTCTGTTAAGCGTTTACGGAGCGGAATTGTTGGCGCCCATCATTCCGTTTGCCGATTATTTTCTCCACAAAAAATATATTGAAGAAAACCTGTGTATCAATAGGGACAAACCCGAAATGCATTGCCATGGAACTTGCCATTTGAAAAAAGAATTAAACCTGTTATACAAAGAAACACAACCCGAAAAAAACCCGGAACAAGAAAAAGGTATCATATCCAAAATCACCAAAGAATATACATTCTACAATATATTTTATTTTCAAAATAACATTCCATGTAATAAAATTGCTCTTCAGAATTTTCCTCCCATCTTTTGCATCAAATCGGACGGGTTTATACGCGAAATTTTCCGCCCTCCTGCAATCGGATTATAGTTGCAAGTTGCTTCAGTTTTAAAGTGAAGTAAAGAGATTTTTATTTCACGAGATTCACATTTTTTCAAATAACTACATAAAAAACAAACTATGAAAACATACATCAGCATATTCATAGGCTTATGGTATGGGATGACATTTATGTATGCACAAAAACAAGTAACCGGAAAAATCATTGATGCCAATAACCGGTTTCCCATCCCGGATGTACTGATTTTAAATAATCAACATAGGCAAATAGGCATTTCGGATGCGGAAGGAAATTTTACAATTGCATCACGGGTGGGAGATACCATCATTTTGGTACATGATCAATATGTCACCCAATACGAAAAAATCTCTTCATCCGAAACAGTCATCCGGCTTCAGCCTAAACCGGTGGAATTACACACCGTTATAATCACCACCGAACCTGTCAAAGAAAGTGTGCATTCCCAAATAATCAAGGATAAATCAAAAACAGGAAGTCAACTCCGCAATGCGGCGGATTTATTTAAAGATATCCCCGGGTTTTATATTCAAAAAAGAAGTAATACCAGTATGGAACCTTCCTTGCGTTCTTTCAAATACGAGCAAATGAATATACGCTACAACGGTAGTTCCAAGCTGGTGAACGCCTGTCCGAACCGCATGGACCCTGTTACGGCCCATATCATGCCCGAAGAAGTGAAGAAAATAGAAATCATTAAAGGGCCTTACAGTGTCAGGTTCGGACAAACTTTCGGTTCGGTGGTAAACATGGTCACACGTCAACCCGAGGATTACGGCCCCGGTATGCACGGGGTGATGGAAACAGGATATGAAATCAACGGCAACAATAAAATGACCCGGGGAGAATGGGTTTACGTCCGGGAGAAATATGCTGTTGGTGTTGAAGGAGAATACCGTGATTTCGGTGACTACACCGATGGCGAAGGTATTGTCACACCCGCCGGTTTCAAAACCGTTAGCTATGGCATGAAGACAACCTATTCGCCGAATGAAAAAAGAAAGGTATATGCCCATTGGTATCAAAAGTTCGGACGTGATATCAAACATGCCGGACTTCCCATGGACTCACCCAAAGACGATAGTTATTTATTAAGCCTGCAATACGTGGAACATGCCTTGGGTGAAAAATGGCCTTCTTTGACCATCAAAGCTTATACATCCTACGTGGACCACCTGATGACCAACGGTTATGAAATGGATGAACCGCGACCCAACTATCCGGCTATGGATGCGCGTACACCCGTGTGGGCGAGAACAAGCGGAGGCAAAGCCGAACTGGAATGGAAACCCCGCAAAAATTGGTCGGTCTTTTGGGGAACCGATATGGAAATCATCCAACGCGACGGAGAAAAAACCGTAGTGGTAAACATCAACCCCAATACCGGCCAACCTCTAAACCCGCCCATGATTAAAAAATTCTCCGTTTGGCAGAATGCACAAATCAATGATTTCGGGTTCTACTCCGAAGCTCACTTTCAAGCCGGCAAACATTTGTTTGTAAGTTTCGGAGGCCGTTTGGATGCGGTCTATTCTTTTGCCCGTCATCCCGATCCGGGACTGGAACAAATCTACGGACAAATAGAACCGCAAACCCAACTTGCTTGGAGCGGATTTTCGGCATTGAAACACAAAAAAAACAGCCGGAAATGGGAAATTGCTCTAGGCGCGGGAACACGAACGCCTTCCATGGCCGAGCGATACATTTACAGGTTCACCATCGGTGAAGACGCACGTGAATACATAGGAAATCCCTTCTTGAAACCCGAAACCAACTTCCAGTTGGAAACAGGCTGGAAAAAAACCGGGAAAAATTTCAGCCTGACCTGGGATGTTTTCGCCTCCTATTTTCATAACTATATCACGGCTGTCATTACGCCGTCGCTTGGTAGCGGTTCGGGGGGTTGCGGCGGTGGACCTGCCATGGCGCCGAGACAATTCAAAAACGTGGAAGCTTTTCAATACGGTTTTGACGTGGCGTTGGCCTACAAATTTTATGATAATTGGAAAATTTTTGCCGATTTCTCCTATTTGAAAGCACGCAATTTGAGTTTGGACGAACCCTTGGCTCAAGTGATGCCACCATTCGGTCATCTTGGCGTCAAATACACTCATCAAAACTTTTGGGTGGAAGGACGAACCGAATGGGTAAGCCGACAAAATGATTTTTCGCCGAGCTTTGGAGAAACACCCACACCGGGCCATGTGAAATTCGACCTGCGCTCCGGTTGGAAACCCTCCACACACTGGTCGTTAGGAATGGCCGTGCTTAACATCACGGATGAAGCCTACTATAACCACATGAGTTTCTACTTCAGAAATCAACCTCAATACAACGGAAGACGAATTTATGAACCCGGTAGAAGTTTTAATTTCTATATCAAATATCAATTCTAAAAAACATGCCAAAATGAAAAACAAAAAACGAACCACGATGAAAAAAACAATTAATCTCACAAACATTTATATTACAACACTCATTATGTTACTATGGACAACCGGCGGATGTAAAAAGCCGGAAAAAATTGAAAACCGCCATGAAGACGCCTACGGCGATGTCATCCTGAAAAAAATGATGATGAACAACCAAATCAAATACGTTCCCATCTTTTTTGCCAATGGCGAAGGAATCACCACTCAAGGAAACACCGTCACCGCACCCAACGGAACAGTCTATGATTTACATGACATCCCTTGGATGCCCGGCAACAAACTCACCGGCAAAGGACAAATGTCTAACAACTTGCCACCCACCGGAACTTATACCTTCCGGCTCAACTTTGAAGACGGATCAACCATTGAAGTCACCGACGAACTGGAAAACACCGAAATAGACCTACCCGTCATCCTCCAATTCAACTATCAACCCGGTGATCCCACCATCCACATTGAATGGCAACCCGTCAACGGGGCGGATTTCTATTGCGTAAAAATCACCGAACTGGATATGGCCAACACCAAGCCGTTCTACAAACAACCCCAAATTGATGCCAACACCACATCCCTCACCATTCCGCTGGACGGAAGCAACTTCTGGCTCCGCCCCGTGAGCGAACTTCAAAGCGGAACCGAGTATTTCATCGTTGTAGCCGCCAAAAAAGTGGAAGCGGGAACACCCGTGAGCGGCGATAGCAACAACATGCAAACCAGTTCATGTATGAAACGAAAATTCGTTTACTGATTTTCAAACCGTCTCACATTTGAAATATCCCGGCCTCCTTTGTTGAAGCCGGGATTTTTTATTTAATTTTGAACCGATGAAAAACCGGAAAACCCATAAACTCTACATCAAAAACATGGTGTGCGACCGTTGCATCATGACCGTCAAAAATATTTTGGATGAACTCAAAATCCCCTACCACCAGGTAGAACTCGGCATCGTAAACCTACCCCAACCGCTTCACCCCGATAAGAAACCAATACTTCAACAACGCCTCTACGACGTAGGATTTGAACTCCTTGAAAACCCCGTTGACCGGCTCGTAGAGCTCATCAAAACGGCGGTTATTGACTATATTCACTACAAAAACCTCAGTCGTGAAAAAATCAAACTCTCCCACTTCCTCACCCAAAGACTGCACAAAGACTACTCTTTCCTATCCAAAATCTTCTCCGAAAAAGAAAAAATTAGCATTGAGCAATATCTCATCCTTCAAAAAATCGAAAAAGTCAAAGAACTCCTTTTCTACGGCGAAAAAAACATCTCCGAAATAGCCGACCTGCTCGGCTACAGTTCTCCCGCACATCTTTCCGCCCAATTCAAAAAAATCACCGGCCTCTCCCCCACCGAATTCAAAAACGAAATCAAACGCAACCCTTTGGACAAAATATAATCTCCGGATTTTATTTGGATGGTTTGGGCGCCTTGTGGCGTGCTCCGTTTAAATCTTTTTCGGCTCAGCCTGCGGATGTAAAGTTGGCCTGCGGGGTCTCACCACCTTCGTGTTGAGCCTCCTCGGCCAAACATCCGCTCGGCTTCGCCTTCAAAAGGATACCACTCCGCCCGCCGGCGCTTGATGGGAATATCGAACATCGATGTGCGATGTAAGATTTTAGATTTGTGTGCATCCCTGAATAAGGTTGACCACAAAAGTGGAAAATCTATGAAGAAAAAAATTAAATTAATTAACAAACGTCGGCTTT
>JALVDN010000014.1 GCA_027008965.1 Flavobacteriales bacterium
CGGCTCCGTTTTCGTTCGATACCACCAGAAAGATATCATCTTTCACATGATAGGGATAATATTCGGTTCCCTTCAAGCGCGGATAAAAAACAATGAACTTGCCATCCGGTTCATCCGCATCCAACACCCTGTATTCGGTGGTACTATTGGCCGCAATGTTCAAATAAATATATTTTTCGGTCTTACTTTTGCTCACTGCCACGTCATACTCCGCATCTTCTTCCGTATAAACTTCAACATCATCCTTCACATTTGTTCCCAACCGGTGTTTCATTACTTTATACGAACGCAAAGTTTCCGGCTCTTTTAAAACATAAAAAATCGTCTTGCTATCGTTGGCCCAGACCGCATTTCCCGAACCTCCTTCCACCGTTTCTTCAAGTATTTCTCCCGTCTTCAAATCCTTGATATACATCTTATACAACCTGCGTCCGGTCACGTCCTCATGAAAAATCAAATACCTGTCGTCCGGACTCACTTTCACACCTTTCACATGATAATAATCCCTTCCTTCGGCGCGTTCATTAGCATCCAAAATCACTTCTTTCTCATCTGCTTTTCCTTCACGCCAACGCAAGAAAACCGGATAATCCTTGCCCGCCGGATAGCGCACCTGAAAATACCACCCCTTATATCTGTATGGCACCGACTCGTCTTCGTCTTTCAATCGCCCTTTGAGTTCATTGAATAAACGTTCACGCAACGGCTTCAAATCCGCCGTAACCTTCTCAAAATAATCGTTTTCCGCCTTCAAATAATTCAAAACTTCTTCACTGTCGCGCTCACGCAACCAATAAAACGGATCCACCCGCACATCGCCGAATTTTTCCAAACGAACCGGTTCTTGTTTGGCCATGGGCGCTTGCACTCCTTTTTTCATGCTTTCCGTAATTTTCCTGCAAAGGTACGTCAAAAAACCTTTTTATTTTCTCTTTTCAGGGCGCCTGCCCGCACGGGTTCAAGCATGCCGGCGGACTTCGCTCAAAAGCTCGCCCGCCGGCGCTTTCACCCGCCGGGCACCGGGCTGTCCGCTTGAATTTGGCTCGGGTAAGCCGGTTTTTGTATGGCTTGCTGCGGGGTCTTGTCGCCTCCACTCCAAGCCTCCTCGCAAGCACAAAAACACTCGTCTTCCCCTTCGCCTCATACCGCTCCCATCCCTGGCGCTTTTGGAACCATCAATAAAATCCTGTCAACAGCAATAAAAACTATCCGGATATCATTTTTAATTGCGTGATTTTTTCCGTAATTTTGAAAAACCTATAAAGCCCCCGTAACCATGCCTTTTCAAGAACCCGAAGCCAAAATCTTTGCTTGTTCACAAAGCTTGGATTTGGCCGAAAAAATTGCCGATTCCTACGGTGTACCACTTGGAAAAGTGGAAATCCAACGTTTTGCCGACGGCGAATTCCGTCCGTCATTCAAAGAATCCATCCGCGGAAAAAGAGTTTTCATTATCGGGTCCACTTTTGCACCGTCTGACAATTTGATGGAAATGCTCCTGATGATTGATGCCGCCAAGCGTGCATCGGCTCTTTATATCAATGCTGTGATTCCCTATTTCGGATGGGCCCGGCAAGACCGCAAAGACGAACCGCGTGTGCCCATCGGTGCCAAATTGGTGGCCACCATGCTTGAGCAAGCCGGAGCCTCACGTGTGGTCACCATGGACCTTCACGCCGATGCTATTCAAGGTTTTTTTGAAATACCGGTGGATCATCTCTACTCCAGCACCTTTTTCATTCCCTATATCGAAAGTTTGGGATTAGACAATCTGGTCATTGCCTCACCCGACATGGGTGGTGCCAAGCGTGCGCATGCCTATGCCAAATATCTCAAATCGGATGTGGCCATCTGCTATAAACAACGCGTTCGGGCTAATGAAGTTTCCTACATGGAAGTAATAGGTGATGTCAAAGGCAAACACGTGGTTTTGGTGGACGACCTGGTGGATACGGGCCGTACGCTTATCAAAGCATCCGAATTGATGTTGGAAAAAGGAGCGCTTTCCGTACGGGCAGTGATTACCCATCCCGTTCTTTCCGGTAATGCTGTTGAGGAAATTGAAAAATCCCCCATGGAAGAACTGGTTGTAACCGACAGTATTCCTCTAAAAACTTTGTCAAATAAAATAAAAGTATTAACTTGCGCCCCGTTATTTGCGGAAGTGATGCATAACATCCATTCGCATAAATCCATTAGCAAGAAATTTATTATGTAAAACCATAAATTGTATGAAATCACTAACAATCAAAGGCTCTAAAAGAGAAAGCGTGGGCAAGTCGGCGACTAAGGCCCTACGTAATGCTGGAAGAGTCCCTTGCGTATTATACGGAGGAGACGAACCCATGCATTTTTCAGCAGATGAACGCGAGTTCAAGGACTTGGTATACACTCCGGATACGCATACGGTAGTGATTGAGTTGGAAGACGGCAGCAAGCATGAAGCCATCATGCAAGATATACAATTCCATCCCGTTACGGATAGAATTTTGCATGTGGATTTCTACCGCTTGTATCCAGATAAGGAAGTAACCGTAACGGTTCCCGTTAAAACCGAAGGTGTAGCACCCGGTGTGGTAAAAGGGGGGAAATTATTTTTCAATGAAAGGAAACTCAAAATCCGGGCATTACCTTCCAATTTACCGGATTATGTTATTGTTGATATTTCACATCTCGATTTGAATGATAAAGTTTATGTATCCGAGTTGAGAAACGACAAATATAAAATCCTTCATCCGGATAATGTGGTGGTGGTACAAGTGAAAATGTCCCGTGCGGCTATCAAAGCGGCACAAGAGGCCGCTAAAGCCGCCAAAGAAGATGGAAAATAAAAAACTTTTCAACCAACAAAAGCCCGCTTGGATGAGCGGGCTTTTTGTTTTTGGTCAAAATTTTTAAGACTATTGTTTAATGAAAGTTCGCGTTACTTTTTCATTTCCAAAATATAAGGTGAGTAAATATATACCATTTTGAAGTCCGGAAACATTCAAATCAATCACCTTGTCTACCTTTTCTATGGAGGAGTAAATGGATACAACTTTACCCGATATATCTGTGATAATCACTTTTTCGGGTGGATTGTTTACTTGAATGTGAAGTGAAGATATAGCGGGGTTGGGATACAAAACAAAATGGTTTGAAGGGTTTTCGGAAATAGCCGTTTGGTTTTGACCTATGGGTACACAGATGGCATATTCATCAGAATAAGTGGTGCCTACAGGAGTTGCTTGTCCGGTTGTTACGTCAAACACAAAAAGTCCTGAAACATAATTCGGATCATTGGTGATGTCAAAAAGTGTTCCGTATAAAGTGCCGGTTTCATAATCCAATCCGATATCTTGCACATAATTGAGGTCATATCCTACCGGACCTATGCCTGTCAAACTCGCATCAGAAGGGTTGACGGTATACAATGAATCCGTAACCAAATCCAAAGCGTACAAATTAGTGCCGTCATAAGCCATTCCTATAATGACAGGATTAGTCAGATTAAACCTACCCACAGCCGTATAATCCAAAAATGGCGTGACTTGGAGTAGACTGTCTATAGTGGAAGCATAAACATAAGGTTGGCTTGTATTAAAACCTAAACCCGTCACAACTTCCGTGAGGAATGGAATAAATCCATACTCATATACCCTTCCGTTATCTCCCACAACATATGCCGTATTGGTATTATCCAACACCATGATAATACTATCCGATTTGATATAATCTCCTGCCATAAGATAATTTCCGAACATCCCTTGAATGGAGTCTCCAACCGTGAAATCTCCTGTAGTCATATCAAACTGTCCGAAATAATTTTGATCACCGGAAGAATCGTCATCGTAAGCAACAAAAGAATGTACTACATTATCTTGATAGTGTGGTCTTATTACATCCAAAGGTTTTGTTAAGGTGTTATTGCTTGCGTCATCATCTGTTGGTAATGATAGAATATAGGTTAAAGTATAACTTCCTGTCATTGTGGGTGTCCAGGAATTATTGAAATTGATTTTATAATACGCACCGGGTGCTATAGCGGCACCAGTCACGGTAAGATTTTCCGAATGAACCGTATTGGAAGAAGCATCTTCTACGGTCACCGTCACGTCAAAATCATTGATGACATTGGTTCCGGTATTTTGAACAATGCAAGAAAAAGAAGTATGGCTATCCGGCCAACTCACACCGGGAATACCCCAAACCATGGCTAAATCGTCGAAAGATTGAAAAATTTCAACATTGTCAACAGCCCAAAATTGATCATTGTTTGCATCGTAATAATGAAATCTTACTTTAAAATTTGAATTAACATAAGCGCTAATGTCAATTATGCGAATATCCGGGTTATTCCACGAACCTATTGTAGTATCAACAGAGTAAACTGTAATCCAATTACTTCCGTCATAAACCTTAACTTCTCCAATTTCATTTGTGGAGTTACTATTGTCACTTAAAAAATAATGTTCAAATTTTAATAAAGTTACACCTGATACGCCTGCTAAATCAATAACAGGGCTTGTTAATTGAGCATCGGTATCTCCGGAATAACTTTCTACCATAACAAAAGGAGTGCCGTTTAATGTGTTTCCATTCCAATCATTATATCCACTCCAATAGCCACCATTTCCCATACCATCTTCATAATGAAATTCAGTCCATGAAGATGGTATTCCCGAATCAAAATTTTCGGAAAAATAAATTGTGTATTGAGCATTCAAAGGTCTATGGGGAGAATATAATGCACTGATATTTCTCGGCTTGAAAACCGGTTGATCCAAATGTCCCAAAGCATTTAGTCTGCTTTGTTGTGAAAGGGCAACAGATATTGTCATTGTGAAAATGATAAGTAATAGTCGTTTCATGGCTATAATTTTTGAACTATAGCTCTAATTTATAAATGACTAATAATGAATAAAATGATATTTTACACATTATTTAAAAGAAAGAATTGAGTAAAGTCCACTTTTCTTTATAAAATCTTTTTATGTAGGGTTTGCGACGTGTTTTTAGATAGGAAAATAAATGAGTATAAACAGAAAAATGTGCTTTTATGACGGAAAATGTATGAGAAGGTTTTCCTTGAAAAAGAAACATCATACCGGTCAGTCCGTCCAATATTAACCTGAAAAAGAAAACCGGAAACAACATTTGCGGGGGCAGGTTTTTGATGAGTGTTAATAAATTATTTCTAAAATTTAAATAGACTTTTCGTGGATGGTCATACGGAAGGTTTCCTCCGCCCACATGATATACAACCGAACCGGGTTGATACATGATTTTATATCCTTGTCTTCTTGCTCGCCATGCCCAATCAATTTCTTCTTGATGGGCAAAAAATTTCTCATCAAAACCCCCGGTTTTGAAAAATATGGATTTTCTCACTAGCATGCATGCGCCTGAAGCCCATTGGATTTCTTTGATTTTGTCATACTGACCGGTATCTTTCTCCACTTTATTCCCGATACGCCCATCGCAATAGGGGTACCCCAAATTATCCAAAAAACCCCCTGCTGCGCCGGCATATTCAAAATATTCGGGATTGCGATAGGATTTGATTTTAGGTTGTACGGCGGCAATTTTTTCATCGGAAAGCAATAAATCCACTAAAGGGTCCAGCCAGCTTTCGGATACCTGAACATCCGTGTTGAGCAGAACTATAAAATCTTCGGGAATTTTAATCAATCCTTTGTTATATCCTTCGGCAAAACCTACATTTACGGGAAGTGAAATGATTTTGATTTGGGGATAGTTTTTTTGTAAAAAAACAATACTATCGTCCTCCGAAGCATTATCAATTACATAAATTTTGGCATTCCTCGAATGTGCAAGCAGAACGGGCAAAAATTTTTCAAGCCATTTCTTGCCGTTCCAGTTCAAAAGTGCTATGGCAATATTTTTCTCAACCGGTTTCAAAGTCAGGTAAATTTGGGAGAAAATTGATTTCTTTTTCGTTTATAT
>JALVDN010000015.1 GCA_027008965.1 Flavobacteriales bacterium
AGCTATACTTTTGTCAATATCTTTGGAAAACAGAATAATATCGTTTCCTGCTAAAAATGCACGCAAGTCTGCCGACCAAGGATAGGTGAAATCCGCCACCCCTTTCATCACCATGGCATCGGTCATAATGAGGCCTTTGAAATCCATTTTTTTCTTCAAAATATCATTAACGATCTTTGGCGAAATGGTGGAAGGTGTGCCGGTGTAGTCCAAAGCAGGAACGCGCAAATGAGCCACCATTACTCCGGTCAATCCTCGGGGGATGAGATATTTATAAGGATAAAGCTCAACGCTGTCTATTCGTTTTTCGTCAAAAGTAACGGAAGGAAGGGTTTTGTGCGAATCTTGCGAAGTGTCGCCGTGTCCGGGAAAATGCTTGGCGGTATTTAGAATTTGTTCGGCCTGCATACCTTTCATAATGACCAAGGCTTTTTGTGCCACGTTGTATTTATCTTCACCGAAAGACCGGTTTCCGATAATCGGATTCAAGGGGTTGGTATTGATATCCACATCGGGGGAATAGTTCATGCTGTAGCCCAATGCTTGGAGTTGTTGTCCCATCCGCTTTCCTATTTTTTCTAACAACTTGTTATCCTGCACGGCCCCCAAGGTCATAAACCACGGATAGGGCAAAACCGAATCCAATCGCATGGCCAAACCCCACTCGGCATCAATGGCAATAATGAGCGGAATTTTGGCATTTTGTTGAATATAATTATTGAACTTCAAATGATCCGAAGGATGTCCTTTGAGATAGCCTACCCCTCCCAGATGTAAATCTTTGATATAATGATCAACAATTTTCTTGTTTTCCTTGGTGAATTCCGAAGGAATACGCATCATGAAAAGTTGACCGATTTTTTCATCCAAAGACATGCCTTTGTATATCTTGTCCACCAACACTTCGGTGAGCGAATCTTTATAAAACGGATCGGGTTGTTGGGCGTGCATATAAGTGGAAATGAAAGTCAATAAGTATATAAGCCAAGTTGTTTTTCTCATTTTTTCCGGTTTTGTTTTTTCATGGTCAATCGGGATATATAAAAGATTTTATCACTTTAAAATGAACCGAATCGTTTTTGAGGGGTTCATATTCCAAAAAAATTTCTCCCCAATATTTTCCGTCGGTGAAGTTAGCAATTATCCATTTATGGTTCAAGATTTGAACATTATTAATTTTAAAAGGTCCTTCAATTCCTTCGTAGGGTATTAGCGGATTGTTACCGGCCTGTTCATTGGTAGACATCAAGCGATTGAAAATAAAACCCGGCCAATTATCCTTGAATCCGTAAAATTTATCCAAATAATCCAATGCGGGCGCATTTTCATCCAAAGTAAATACGGACAGATTATATATTGAATCCTGAAGCTTGATGATACTATCTTTAAAAAATTTTACCGAATCCACATACACCGCTTTTTCGGTCTCCAACTTACTCACCTCACATGTTTTATTTTTCAGACTGAGAACAACATATGAAGTAACAATAAAAAGAAATAGCGAAATCAAAACCAGAAAGATGCCTGTTTTTTTGGACATGAGATTAAAGTTTTTCCACTTTTTCCACACCTTCTATTTCTTTCAGTTTAAGCATCAGCTCTTTGAGTTGTGAAGTATTTTTCAAGTAAACGGCCACTTCACCTTCAAACACACCGTTCAAGTCATGAAATTCAATATCGCGCATATCATATTTGAGTTCCAAAGTAATCAACCGGGATATATCCGAAACGATTCCGGGACGGTCGGCACCTCTTACTTTTAATCGCACCTTGAATTCCTGCTGGGATGAATCTATCCATTTGGCAGGTATAATCCGGTGTGCGAAACGCGATTGCAAATGGATGGCATTGGGACAAGTTTTTTTGTGCACTTTAATTCCTTCATTGATGGTGATAAACCCGAATATTTCATCGCCCGGCAACGGCGTACAGCAGTTGGCCAGGGAATAATCAAAGCGTTGCTCATCTTTACCGAAAACAATCAAATCATAATTAACCGCCTCACCTTCAATGGGTTGAGGTTTGGCTTTTCTTCCCCAGCGGGTTTTAAATAAACCCGAAAAAAGACGTTGAGAGTCGACAAAGGCTTTGAGATTTTCGTTGGTGATTTCACCCGTCCCCACTTTGTAGAATAAATCACGACTGGTAGGAAGTTTGAAAAATTTCTGAAGTTTTTGAATGGTATCGTCATTATATTTCAACTTCAGATGACGAAGTTTTCGTTGTAAAACGGCTTTACCTTCTTCTACAATTTCATTTTCTTCTTGACGTAGAAAGGCTTTGATTTTAGACCGTGCCCGGCCGGTTTTGGTGATATTAAGCCACTGAAATTTGGGTTTTTGGGTGGGGGAAGTCATAATATGAACCACATCTCCACTGTTCAAAACATAGTTGAGCGGAACGATACGGTTGTTCACCTCGGCCGCTCGTGTATGCAACCCCACATCGGTATGAATATAAAACGCAAAATCCAAAACGGTGGCGCCTTTGGGCAAGGAAACCACATCGCCTTTCGGAGTGAGCACATGAATTTCTTCGCTATACAAATCCAACCTGATATCATCCAGAAATTCCATGGTATCGGTTTGCGGATTATTCAAAATATCCCGCAATTGATTGAGCCACCGGTCCACTCCCATTTCCTGCACTTCGTCTTTCCCTTGCTTATATTTATAGTGGGCCGCATAACCTTTTTCGGCGATTTCATGCATACGTTCGGAACGGATTTGAACCTCCACCCATTTATTTTCAGGTCCCAAAACGGTTACATGTAAAGCCTGATATCCGGTGGAACGCGGTTGGTCCAGCCAGTTGCGAACTCTATTGGGATTATATTTAAACAAATCCGTAATAATGGAAAAAATGGTCCATGCAAGTTTTTTTTCTTGTTTGATATCGGGGGATTTATAAATGATACGTATGGCAAAAATATCGTATACTTCTTCAAAACTCACTCCTTTTTTCTTCATTTTTTTGTAGATGGAGTATATGGATTTGGGGCGTCCTTCTATCGCCACATCCAATCCTTCTTCCCTCAATCGGCCTTCTACAATTTTCTTGAATTTTTCAATGTATTGTTGACGGTCTTTAGCTGATTTTTCAAGTTTGGTAACTATCTCTTCATAAGCTTCAGGATCAGTGTACTTAAGACTTAAATCTTCTAATTGAGTTTTGATGTTATACAACCCCAACCGGTGTGCCAACGGAGCATAGATATACAGCGTTTCGGAAGCAATGCGTTCTTGTTTATACTTTGGCATGCTGTCCATGGTTTGCATATTGTGCAACCTGTCGGCTATTTTGATGAGGATCACGCGGACATCTTCATTGATGGTGAGCAAAAGTTTCCTGAAATTCTCGGCTTGAATGGACAAATCACTATCCTTGGGCAATTTCTTTATTTTAGTGAGTCCGTCAACAATTTGAGCTATTTTTTCTCCAAATTCGCGACGCAAAAAATCAATAGTGATATCTGTATCCTCCACCGTATCATGAAGCAAAGCCGATGCAATGGAAGTGGGGCCTAAGCCGATTTCGGCCCCTACAATACGTGCCACCGCAATGGGATGAAAAATGTAAGGCTCTCCAGATTTTCGCCTTTGATTTTTATGCGCTTCTTTGGCCACTTCATAGGCCTTTTTGATGAGTGCTTTTTCTTTGCGGCTCAAAGGTTGATAGGCCGATGAAACAAGCTCTTTGAAGGCTCGATCCATGGCTTTTTGTTCTTCGGGCGTATAATATTTCATCAGGTCGGTTTGCATCCCCTGCTTTATTTTCATAAAATTATAAAAATAATGATTATTTCCGACGTACGGAAATGATACCATTCAAGATAACCAGTAACAATATAAAAAGAGCACCCACATAAAATGACGGTGACATTTTCTCTTTGTCTCCCAATATCAACAGTGCCAAAATAATACCGTACACAGGTTCCAAATTAATGGATAAAATCAATGTGAATGGATTGATTTTCCGGAGAATTTCAATGGATGCCGTGAAAGCATAAGCCGTACACACCGAACTTAAAATGAGTAACCATAACAAATCTTTCCATGTGATATTGAAAACTTCATGGGCTTGTCCTTGAATCATAATGATTACAGAGAGCAAAACAAAAGCCGAGAGGAGTTGATAATAGGATAAATCCACCGGATGATAGCGTTTAATCAACAGGCCGTTGTTCACCGAAAAAAGCGAACCGAAAAAGGCCGCCGCCAAGGCCGCCGTCACTGCTTTCCATGAGACATCATTCACCTGAAAAATGATGTATAATCCTCCTATGACCAACACACCGAAAAGAACTTCATACCACCGTATGCTACGCTTAAAGAAAAATGGCTCCATCAAAGCAACAAACAAAGAAGAAACCGACAAAGTAACCAACGTAATGGAAACATTTCCCCATTTGATAGCCGAAAAGAACATCCACCAATGAAGACCTATCAATATGCCGTTCCAAATAAAATGTTTGAAGTCATACCAAGTATAAGGGTGATTGATTTTTTTAAATTTTTTCCAGGCATACAGAAAAATAACCGCAAGTCCCAACCTATACCATGTAATCAACTCTGGAGATAAAGATATCAATGCTCCTAAAACAGCCGTAAACCCCCAAATAAAAATGATGAAATGCATCAGGAGATAATATTTTCTCACGCCCATATTATCTTTGTGCATTTCTCAACAGATATAAAGCCAATAAAAGAAAAATAAAATTGGGAATCCAAGCCGCAAGAAACGGGTTAAAACCGGCTTTGGCAGTGAGAATCCCGAAAATTTTATCAAAAAAAACATAAGTGAATGCTATCAAAATCCCAATGGCCAGATTGACCCCTATTCCGCTTCGTCTTTTACGTGAGGCCACCGCCACGGCAATAAATGTCAAAATAAAAGCCGACACAGGCAAGCTGATACGACGGTATTTCTCCAATAAATAACGGTTGATATTTTGTGAACCTCTGATTTTTTCTTTTTCAATAAATGCATTGAGTTCTTTATAATTCATACTCTCGGCTATGTAATCATAAGGCGTCAATTCATCAAAAGTAAAAGGAAGTATCGTATCAAATACGGCCCCTTTTTCTACAAATTGTTTTCCGTTATCCGAAAAAACCCTTTTCGTGTAGTTAAAAAGCTGATAATGACCTTTTGTAGAATCTTTGCGCTTTTTAATACGTGCCGCATAGAGGCGATATTTCAACCGGTTGTTCTTGATTTTTTCAAAAACAAAATCATAAGCCGTTCCGGATTTATGGTGAATGCTGGAAACATATACAAAATGCACACTGTCCAACTGACGATATACATCGTTTTTCTCGCGATAATTGCCCCATTTATTAAAATATTTGCTCCAAAATTCATTATAAGTCAAACGGGCTTTGGGAATTACCGACATATTCAAAGCAATAAATCCGCCCGCCACAATCAATGCGCCTATAAAATAGGGAAGCAAAAAACGCTTGAAAGACATACCGGTATTGAAAATGGCAACAATTTCCGTGTTGGAAGCCATTCTGGAAGTGAACCATATAATGGAAAGAAAAAGGAAAATAGGGAAAAGAATATTAAACATGGTGAGTACCATGGCTTTGTAATACTCGGCCGCCTCCCAAAAACCGATATTGTTTTCGGTGAACTTATCCAGCCGTTCACTCAAATCAACCAAAATGCTGATGGGAACAAAAATGAGCATCATCCCCAAAAAGGTGCCGAAATATTTTTTCAGTATGTATTTATCGATAATTTTCATTACAATCTACGCGATAGTTTTTGCACCATTTGGTTTTTCCAAGATATGAAATCACCTTCCATAATATGCTTTCTCGCTTGGCGAACCAACCAAAGATAAAATCCCAAATTATGCACCGAAGCAATTTGTTTGGCCAACATTTCATTGGAAACA
>JALVDN010000016.1 GCA_027008965.1 Flavobacteriales bacterium
TCTAAATTTGGTATAGGCCAAATCGTAATCTTGGTTTTCAATCCATTCCTTGGTAGGAAATGGCGGTATGTACCTGGGATTATTTTGATTCATAAAATCACTCAAAGCCAAGAAGAATTTAAATTGCGGTTGATTGGTCAGATTGATCATGAAAGCCTGACGCTTTTTCCAAGATTCAAAAGCTTTGGGGTCTTTATTGAGCTTTGTGAAATAGAGATATTGCAATTGGAAGTAGTCTTCCAAATCTTTGGGGCGGGTTTCACCGGTGGCATAACTGTCCACTTCATCCATTCCCGGTTTGTAAACCGCTTTTTTGCCCGATAAAATTTTCTTAACTTCACGGTTTTTCATGCCATTAACTCCCGCCATGGGGACGGCCTGAAATGCAAAAGCTGTTTTTTTGAGTTCTTCATCGGATAAACGCGATTTTCCTCCGAATTTATATAAACCCGTTTTTACTTCATCTTCTTTGAAATCGGTTTTTTTCCAGGTGACTTTGGCTCCGTTCTGTAGTGTCCAAGTGACGCTTCCCAGTTTTTCGTCTTTCTCTTCTTTGACAATTTTGCCCGGAATGGGTTTTTCTTTCATTAAACTTGTGGCAAGCTCAGATGAAGAATTATTTTCTACCTTTATAGTGTCTACGCGTTTGATCACATCCCACACTTGGTCTTCGGTCACTTTGGGAACATCTTTCCCGGTTACTATAACCACCCGGTTATCATCATGAATGAATTTTTTAGCCAATGCATTTACTTCGCCGAGTTTAATTTGAGGAATAAACCATTTGTGCATATCATATTCCCACTGGATGCCCGGTGCGGGTTGATCTTCCAAAAAGTGAGCGGCATATTCCCAAGCAAATTTTCTTGATTCGGTGGTATTTCTGTTTTGATAAGCTTGTTCCATATCCGCAAGCACTTTTTTCTTGGCACGTTCCAGTTCGGCTTGCGTAAAACCGTATTCCTTGACTTTTTTGGCTTCTTTCAACAAGGTTTCCAATGCCTTTAATCTGTCTTTGGGATTGGTTAGGGCAGTGAGATTAAATGTTTCTTTGGTCCTGGCCCAACTCAAACCGTGACTGGCAAAGGCAAAACTGAAGGGAGGGTTTTCGCCTTCTTTGATATCTTCCAAACGGCTTTTCATCATTTCGGAGAAAAGTTTATCTTTTAAGTAGTTTTTATAATCATCTGCCGTCACCATAGGCTGATAATCCTCATGATCTTTATACATGATCATCACACGATTAAAGCCTGCTTCCGGATCATCGGCTACGGCAACAAGGGTTTCTTGATGATTGGGAACAGGATAGTATTTTCTCTCCCGGGGATTTTCGGCTTTGGGTATTTCTGAAAATAATTTTTTGATTTTTTGTTCTATTTCATCCGGGTTGATGTCGCCCACAACAATCACGGCTTGCAAGTCCGGACGATACCAATCTTTGTGAAAGCGTTTTAGAACTTCATGCGGGAAGTTTTCTAAGATTTCTTTTTTCCCGATAGGAAGCCTTTCCGCGTACCTCGAATTATGAAAAGCCACTGGCAACCATTTGTCCATCATACGTTTGTCGGGTCCCAATCCCAAACGAAGTTCCTCTAAAACCACGCCACGCTCTTTGTCAATTTCTTCAGGTGTGAGATTGGCATAATAAGCCCAATTTTGTAAGACCAACAAGCCTTTATCCAACTTTTCGGGATCATCCACCGGAAGCGGAAGAATGTAAACGGTTTTATCAAAACTTGTAAAGGCGTTTAAATCCGCTCCGAATTCCACGCCGATACTTTGCAAATAATCCACCAATTTATTTTTCGGAAAGTCTTTTAGCCCGTTAAAGTTCATATGCTCCATAAAATGCGCCAATCC
>JALVDN010000017.1 GCA_027008965.1 Flavobacteriales bacterium
TTGATCGTCATCTTCCAAAATGGATCCCACCTTCATGGGAAGGAGCATAAAAGCTCTTTTTTCGGGCTTTTTGTTTTTTCTGATGTAATAGGTGAGGCCGTTATCCAATTTCCCCATTCTGACATCCGGGTCAAAGGGAATGTAGTCTTTGTCAGGCTTCATTGTGGCCTGTTCCACAGCATCTTTTGTTTGCGTTTGCACGTTTTCTTTCAAATTTTTCTTGGATTTACATTGCGTCAATAGTAATAGCGCTGCGAAGATAAAAAGAACTTTTTTCATATTTTATATGTTTTTTATTAAGATGAATTTTATTTTTAAATGTTACATTTTAGCAACGCAACATCTTTAAATTTTAGTATTTGAATATACAAAAATTTTTTTGAAAAAAATTAAAATGCAAAAAGACGAATCGACTTATTTAATTTTTTCCAATTCCACTGTGAAATGTCTTAGAATAGGCGGTTCATAAACAATTCGATAACCTTTTTTGGCTTCATGTCGTGTATCATAAATTTGCTTGAGCACTTCGGCTACGAAATTCATATGATTATTAGTATATACCCTTCGCGGAATGGCCAACCGCACTAATTCCAATTTGGGATAGCGGTTTTCGCGGGTTATGGGATCGCGGTCGGCCATGATGGTGCCTATTTCCACGCCACGTATTCCGCCAACTATATAGAGTTCAACCGCCAAAGCCTGTGCTCTGAATTGTTCGCGCGGGATGGTGGGGACAAAACGGTTGGCATCCAAATAAATGGCATGTCCACCGATGGGTTGTTGAACCGGAACATCCAACTCCATCAATCTTCGCCCTAAGAAATGAACTTGTTCCACACGGCTTTCCAAATAGTCAAATTCCGTGGCTTCATCCAATCCCACTGCAAGAGCGCCCATATCACGTCCCGCCATTCCGCCGTAGGTGATAAATCCTTCGTAGAGAATATTATAAACAATGGCTTTTTTATACGTTTCTTCATCATTCAACGCAATAAATCCGCCGATGTTAACCAATCCGTCCTTTTTGGCGCTCATCAACATGCCATCACCATAGGAAAACATTTCTTTCACTATCTCCTTGATGGTTTTGTCTTTATAGGCATGCTCGCGTTTTTTGATGAAATAAGCATTCTCCGCAAAACGCGCCGCATCAAAATAAAGCGGAATACCATATTTTTTACATAAAGCCGAAACTTCCCGGATATTTTCCATGCTCACCGGTTGTCCACCGGCCGTATTGCATGTGATTGTCAAGATTACAAAAGGAATTTTCTCCCGCGGATTTTCTTTGAAAACTTTTTCCAGTTTGTTTAAATCGATATTTCCCTTGAACGGATGAAAATGCTCTGTATCATAAGCCTCGTCTATGGTACAATCCACAGCGGTGGCTTTCCGGAGCTCAATATGTGCTTTGGTGGTGTCAAAATGCATGTTGCCGGGAATCAGATCACCCTCTTTGACCAATGCCGAAAATAATACGTTTTCCGCACCACGGCCTTGATGGGTGGGAATCAGATATTTGTAACCCGTAATGCGTTCTATGGTTTCTTTCAGAAAGTCATACGAGCGGGATCCTGCATAAGACTCGTCGCCACGCATCATTTCGGCCCATTGTTCGTCACTCATGGCGCCGGTTCCGCTGTCGGTCAACAGGTCGATAAATACCTGTGAACTCTTCAGTTTAAACAAGTTGTATTTGGCTTCACGGATCCACCGTTCACGTTCTTCACGCGTACTGCGGCGGATTTTCTCCACCGTTTTGATTTTGTATGGTTCAGCATAGGGTAGTTTCATAATTTGAATTTAGTTGATGATTTTAAATCCCGTATAAGGATGCAAAACTTCGGGAATCCGGATACCTTCCGGTGTTTGATTGTTTTCCAATAAAGCCGCAACCACCCGAGGCAATGCCAAAGCACTGCCGTTTAGTGTGTGTGCCAACCTTTTCCGGTTGTTTTTGTCTCTAAACCGCAATTTCAAGCGGTTGGATTGAAAGGTTTCAAAATTGGAGACTGAGCTTACTTCCAACCAACGTTTTTGAGCCGCCGACCACACTTCAAAATCATAAGTCAATGCCGAAGTGAAGCCCAAGTCACCACCGCACAAACGGACAATCCTGAACGGAAGTTCCAATGCCTGCAAGAGGGTTTTCACATGTTCCACCATTTCATCCAGCGCTTCATAAGAGCGGTCGGGATGTTCTATACGGACAATTTCAACCTTGTCAAATTGATGCAAGCGATTCAATCCGCGCACATGCGCTCCCCAACTTCCCGCCTCGCGCCTGAAACAGGGCGTATAAGCCGTGTTTTTCACCGGAAAATCCTTTTCATCCAAAATCACATCCCGGTAGAAATTGGTCACCGGCACTTCGGCCGTGGGTATCAAATACAAATTATCTTTTTCCACATGATACATTTGCCCCTCCTTGTCGGGCAATTGGCCTGTTCCGTATCCGGAGGCTTCGTTGATCAAATGAGGCGGAATGGTTTCTTCATAACCGGCTTGTGTATTGCGGTCCAAAAAGAAATTGATGAGTGCGCGTTGAAGCCTTGCACCTTGGTTTTTATACACCGGAAATCCGGCGCCCGTTATTTTAGTGCCCAGTTCAAAGTCTATGATATCATATTTCTTAATCAAATCCCAATGCGGCAGTGCATCACCGGGCAATTCAGGTTTTTCGCCCCATTCATACACCGTTTCGTTGTCTTCTTCATTTTTCCCTTCGGGGACTGAAGGGTGCGGAACATTGGGAATTTGATATAAAATTTCAAGCAATTGTTCTTCCGTTCGTTGAAGTTGCTCTGAAAGTTTCTTACTTTCCTCTTTGAGTTCCGAGGTTTTGGCCTTGAAAAGTTCCGCTTTTTTCACCTCACCGGACTTGTATAACTGTCCTATTTCTTTAGAGAGCTTATTCAAATGGGCCAGCGTTTGATCCAACAAAGTTTTGGTTTGTCGCCGTCGTTCATCCAGTTGCAACACACGGTCCAAAAGCGGGCGGGCGTCCATATTCCTTTTTTGTAATCCCGCTAACACTTCGTCATACTGTTCCCGGATACGTTGAACTTCCAACATAATGCAATGATTTTATACAAAAGTAGCGAATTTGCCCGATATGAAATTGAATTTTTTTCAAGTTTTAGAGGGCGCCATTTGGCGTGCTCCGTTTAAATCTTTTTCGGATCAGCCTGCGGATGTAACGTTGGCCTGCGGGGTCTCCCGGCATTCGCCGGCGAGCCTCCTCGGCCAAACATCCGCTCGGCTTCGCCTTCAAAAGGATATCACTGTGCCCGCCGGCGCATTTTTCTCCACGCTAACACTAATCTCTTTTTCTGAATTTGTATATGATAGAAAACTCAAAAGGAACCGGTTGAATAAAATAATCGGTTCCCCAACTCAACCTCAAGAGTGTCAGTTCATAAGCCCAAGGTTTTTTCAGCCGGTCCCAACGCAAGGATACACCACTGTGTAAAAGCCCGAACAAATCTGCATACAAATGCGGATGCCGGTCGCCCATACCACGCTCATACAAACCGCCTATTCCTGCCGAAGTAACTAATGAAACCGACGATATTTTAATCAAATCATAATGAAAAGTCAGTCCGAGTTCAGTAGAGCGGAAATAGAAATCGGGGATATCTGTGATGAATAAGGTGGCATATTCTCCCCACCGGATAAACGGGTGAATTCGTAACCGGCCGTTACGGGATATTTTTTGTTCCCACCCCACACCATACACATAGCCCGAACCTGTGGCATACCCTTCATAGATGGGTGAAAATGCAAAATTTACACGTAAGTGTTTGGCGGAATAAACATTTTGCTGGGCTTTCAGTGCATAGAAAATCAAGCCGAAGACGAGTAGAATGAAGTGTTTTTTCATAGGGTAATTATATCAAAAATGATACCGAAAAAACTTTTTGGTTCATCGTTCCTGTCCAAATCGGACGCAGGTGAGGAATTTCTGCATAACGGCATTATTTTTTTTGCGCCAGGGATGGGAGCGATATGAGGCGAAGGGGAAGGCCG
>JALVDN010000018.1 GCA_027008965.1 Flavobacteriales bacterium
TGGAGTCAGCCAAAACGGTTAATAAAGAAATTAAAGACATGGTTATGCTCCGATTTGATTATGAACAAATGAACCGGGTGATGCAATTTTTAAAGCGATATCAAATCAAACCCGAAAAAATGGAAACAGGTGAACAAGTAGATATTTTTGTACAAACAAATGAAGAAACCCTATTCCAAATAAAAAAGAATATTCCGGAAATCAAAATCAAAAAAGTTGATCCCTGAATTGCTTGGGTGTCATCCCTTTGATGCGTTTGAAATGGGTATAGAAATTGGAGCGGGACGAAAAACCCGATTGTAATGCCACATCTTCCAAAGTGAGATTTTTCTCTTTATCCTTTTTCATGATTTCTATGGCTTTATTCACCCTGAAACTGTTAATGTAGTTAGAAAAGTTTTCTTTTTTTATATTATTGATAATAGCAGACAGCCTGTAGGGAGCCATTTGAATATATTCCGACAACTTGTTTAAACTTAGGAAAGGATCTAAATACAATTCCCGTTCTTTAATAAATTTTTCTATGTGTGACATGATCATCTTTTCTTTATCTTTTCCGGAAAGTTTTTGTTTGGACGGAAGCCAGGCATCCGATGCGTCAATCATAAATCTGTAAAGACCTATGTAGGCATAAGCAAAAATCAATAAAGCCGCCATGGCCCGGAGGGTATAATAGAAGAAATAATACGCTTCATCCTGAATGTAGTATTGTGTATAGTTGGCCACCGCCCACAAGGAAAACAATACGGCGCCTACCCAAAATGAAGGTTCCACCCATGAAATGTTGCGGTATAATTTGAATGTCTCTTTATGCTTGTAGTATAATCTGATGACATATATCAAAATCACCCAGAAAAATATTAAACCTATCACCTCATCATACCTGTGAAACTCCACCAATCTACGGGTGACTTGACCGGAAGGTGTAGTAAGGTTTATATATATACTAACCAAAAGATAGATTATAAATAAAACCACCGCTATGCGTAAAAAAACCAAGGATTTTTTTTCGGGCCTTCGGACAAAACTTTCCATGAAAATGGAATAATAGGGCATCACGAATAAATACCAAGGAAAATAGAGATAGCGGAAGGGGCCTAAATAATGAATTGTCCCGGTCATTTTCATCCAACCTTGTAAAGCATTTAAAGAGAGAAGAATAATGATGACCCATAAGTAAAAAACTTTATGGTAATGTGTTTTACGGGTAACATATACAAATAGAGCCATCACAAAACCTTGTGCATAAGCCGCAAGCAAAAAGTTTTGTATGAAATGAAAATAGATATCCATGGATGGTATTTATATGAATTCATATAACAAAAGTAACAAAAGAGTAAATATTTTTACAAACAAAAAGAACTATTTTTATGTAATGCGACATGTTACTTATCTTTAATCGATGTATTACTCTATGAAGATTTAAGGGGTAACTTTTAAAATTTCTTTGCGCCGGCGGGCGAAGTGATATCCTTTTGAAGGCGAAGCCGAGCGGATGTGCGTTTGAGGAGGCTCCGAGCCACGACGAGGAGACCCCGCAAAACGCCATTACATCCGCAGGCTGAGCCGAAAAAGATATAAACGGAGCACGCCAAAAGGCGCCCTACTTTATTTTATATCTGATAACTTCGAAGCAATTCAAAAACTTGTTGTATTTTTAAAAGAAAAACATGAGCAGTATTTTTTCAAAAATCGTTCGTCGGGAAATTCCTGCCTACATCGTTGCGGAGGATGACAAACATCTGGCCTTTTTGGATATTTTTCCGGTAGCCAGGGGACATGTTTTGGTTATTCCTAAAAAGGAAACGGATAAACTTTTTGATCTGACGGAAGAAGAATATTTGGAGTTGATGCGGTTTGCAAGAAAGGTGGCCAAAGCCATGGAAAAAGCATTTCCGGACGTGAACCGGATTGGCATGGCCGTTATAGGTTTGGAGGTGCCGCATGTACACGTTCATTTGGTCCCCATCAATAGTATGGATGATATGGATTTCAAGAAAAAGCTATCGTTGAATGAAGAAGATTTTATTCAAATTCAAGAATTGATTAAAAAATATTTTGAAGAAACAGAAAAATAGTGTCAATATAAAATTTATTATGCTTGCATAATAAACAAAAAATATGTAATTTTACAGGTGTAAAAAACAAGTGTTATGAAAATATTACTATTGCTCAGTGTTGTTCCCGACACAACCTCAAAAATAAATTTCACGGCTGATCAAACCGAGTTTGATAAAACGGGCATTCAGTTTGTGATCAACCCGCACGATGAGTTCGGTTTGACCAAAGCCATGCAAATCAAGGAAAAAACCGGAGCCGAACTGCATGTGGTTCATGTAGGTCCGCAGATGAATGAAAGTGTTATCAGGAAAACATTAGCGATAGGTGCAGACAAGGCGTTCCGGATTGATGTGGAACCTAAAGACAGTTTTTTTTCGGCTTACCAATTAGCGGAATTTCTGAAAGATAAAGATTATGATCTTATCATTGCCGGAAAGGAATCCATTGATTATAACGGTGGTATGGTGCACGGAATTGTTTCCGCCCTAACGGGTATCAAATTTGTGAATGCTGTTACAGGGTTAAATATTGAAGGTGACAAGGTGACGGTGGAACGAGAAATTGAAGGCGGAAAAGAAACATTGGAAACCAGTTTACCTTTGATCATAGGGGGTCAAAAAGGGCTTGTGAAAGAAGAAGAGCTGAGAATCCCGAATATGCGCGGCATTATGATGGCTCGTAAAAAACCTTTGGAAGTGTTGCCGGCGGTTGATGCACCGGTTATGACCGAGTATGTGAAATTTGAAAAACCGCCTCAAAAAGCGGCGGTAAAATTGGTAGATAAAGACAATTTGGATGAATTGATAGATCTTTTGCATAACGAAGCTAAAGTAATTTAATTTTTAACCCTTAAAAACAAAGAACCATGTCCATCATCATATACGCAGAACAATCGGGAGGAAAAATCAATAAATCGGCCAAGGAATTGGCTTCCTATGCAAGCGCGTTGGCTCAAAAGTTAAACACGGAAGTTGCGGCCGTCAGTTTCGGAGCGGAAGACCCCGAAAGTTTGTTTCAATATGGGGTGAATAAAGTTTTAAATGTGACGGATGAAAAATTTTCCACTTTCAACGCCAAAGCTTATGCACAAGCACTCATGCAAGCGGCGGAACAAAACGAAGGAAATATTCTGGTGGTAAGTTCATCCAACGATTCGCTTTATATGACGCCCCTCATTGCCGGCGCTTGGCAATCCGCTTATGTCACACAAGTGATAAGCTTGCCGGAAAACGTTGAAAACTTTATCGTCAAACGAAAAGCTTTCTCCAACAAAGCCATTGCGCACGTCAAACTCACAACGGACAAGAAAATATTGAGTATTGCCAAAAATTCTTTCGGGCTGAAAGAACATCCGGTGGAAGGTTCAGTGGAAAATTTCTCGCCACAAGTGGATGATTCGGTTTTTGAAGAAATAAAAGTGGTGAAAGTTGAAAAAGCATCGGGAAAAGTTCCGTTGAGCGACGCCGAAATCGTAGTATCGGGAGGTAGAGGACTGAAAGGTCCCGAAAATTGGGGAATGATTGAAGAGTTGGCAGATTTATTGGGTGCGGCAACGGCTTGCTCCAAACCGGTTGCCGACATGGGTTGGCGTCCGCATACGGAGCATGTGGGTCAAACCGGGAAACAAATAGCGCCCAATTTGTATATTGCTGTCGGTATTTCGGGAGCCATTCAACATTTGGCGGGTGTTAATTCTTCCAAAAACATTTTGGTTATCAATATTGATCCCGAGGCTCCTTTCTTCAAAGCCGCCGATTATGGCGTAGTGGGAGATGCTTTTGAAGTAGTGCCTAAGCTTATTGAAAAACTCAAAGCCTTTAAGCAAAACAGCTAAATTTAGAATGTATTATTTCAATACGTAAAGAGGGTGATTATTTCATCCTCTTTTCTTTTATATGGTTCTTCATGTATACCTCGGACTAAAATGTTATCTTTGTATGATGACTCCATATTAAATATGATTCCGGTTATCTACGAAAAAAGCGAACAAATTTATAACCGCTTGAGCCGGATTTGGTTCAGCGAACAAGCTCATTTATGGATGAGCCGTATTTTGGCTTTCAGTTTCATTGTTTCATTGATTTTAGGCGCATTGATTTATAACAAAATCATTCCCGAAACCGAAAAATTTTATATTTTCAGAAATCCTTTTGCCGCCATAGAAATTGCTTTCACCTTATTGCTGGTTACTGAGCTTTTCAGTTTGATTTTTGAGCTTCCGGTTTCCATTGCCAAATCCATCGGAAAACAATATGAACTTTTATCTTTGATTTTTATTCGTTTTGCTTTCAAGGAATTTTCACATATCCACGGTTTTGAATGGGGTGATGAGATGAAAAACACGCTTATGGTGATGTTTGCTTTTGCCTTTGGTTCAGTTGTTATTTTCGCTCTTATTGCATTGTTATACCGCATTCAAAAACAATTTAAAGTCTATGAGATATTTATTGAAGACCGATATTTCATCAGGTTCAGAAAATTTTTATCCTTGCTTTTATTGTTTTCTTTATTCTACATTGTGATTAAAGACATGTATGCTTTTTTCTTTCTTCGGGCAGACCATCTATTTTCTTTTCATGAATTTTTCAGTTTTCTGATTTTTTCAGACATCTTGATTTTATTGATTTCCATTCGATATTCCCTGGATTATCATTCCATGTATAAATATTCGGGATATATTTTGGGAACCATTCTCATCAGGGTTGCTTTGTTGGCGGAACCCTTTTGGAATGTAGTGATTGGTATTATCTCCGCCGTTTATATCATTTTTCTCACTTGGACTTATAAATATATGTTGCACGGAACCTACGGAAAAAAAACCGTCCGGCTTTATTACTATCCCAAAACAAAAAAATTCAAACCTTATAAAAAATAAAATATGGAAGTAAAAGGAACCATCGAAAAGATTTTTGAAACGCAAACCGTTGGCAATTCAGGATTCAGAAAAAGAGAAGTCATCCTGCGTACGGAAGAGCAATATCCACAATATTTGAAAATTGAATTCATTCAGGATAAGACCTCTTTACTGGACAATTTCAATCCCGGAGATGAAGTAAGCATTTCTATCAATTTACGGGGAAGAAAATGGGTTAACCCGGAGGGGGAAACCATTTATTTCAATTCCATTCAAGGATGGAGAATCATGAAGTCCGAACCTGCATTCGGAGAGGATGTACCCCCTCCCCTACCCGAAGATTTTCCTTCTGCAGATGATATTTCCACACCTGAAGACGACGATCTGCCTTTTTAAATTTGGTTTATGGAAAAAAGAAAAGAAATTTTACTTACAGGCGGTTTAGGTTATATCGGTTCACACACGGCTGTTGAACTATTGGAAAACGGATTTATGCCCGTCATTGTGGATGATTTGTCCAATACAACTGAAGAAGTGTTAGACGGCATAGAAAAAATAACGGGAATTAAACCTGTTTTTTTTCCTTATGATCTCAAAGACAAGCAAAAGGTTGAAGAAATTTTCTCCAAACATCCGCATATGGTGGGGATTATTCATTTTGCCGCCAGTAAATATGTAGGCGAAAGTGTGGAAAAACCTTTGTTGTATTATGAGAATAATATTTGTCCGCTAATCTATTTATTAAAACAAGCGCTTTCTTATGGCGTGAAAAATTTTATTTTTTCTTCTTCCTGTACGGTCTACGGCCAGCCGGATAAACTCCCGGTGGATGAATCCGCTCCCGTCAAAAAAGCTGAATCGCCCTATGGAAATACCAAGCAAATCGGTGAAGAAATATTGGAAGACACCACCCGCGCGGAAGATATTCAAGTCATTTCCCTACGCTATTTTAATCCTATAGGTGCACATCCGTCCGCTGAAAT
>JALVDN010000019.1 GCA_027008965.1 Flavobacteriales bacterium
CTAATAATGAATAAAATGATATTTTACACATTATTTAAAAGAAAGAATTGAGTAAAGTCCACTTTTCTTTATAAAATCTTTTTATGTAGGGTTTGCGACGTGTTTTTAGATAGGAAAGTAAATGAGTATAAACGGAAAAATGTGCTTTTATGACGGCAAATGTATGAGAAGGTTTTCCTTGAAAAAGAAACATCACGCCGGCCAGTCCGTCCAATATTAACCTGGAAAAGAAAACCGGAAACAACATTTGTGGGGGCAGGTTTTTGATGAGTGTTAATAAATTATTTCTGAAATTCAAGTAGATTTTCCTGGCATCGCCATAAGACAAACTTCCTCCGCCCACATGATAAACCACCGAACCGGGTTGATACATGATTTTATATCCATGACGTCTTGCACGCCATGCCCAATCAATCTCTTCCTGATGGGCAAAAAATTTCTCATCAAAACCCCCGGTTTTGAAAAATACGGATTTTCTCACTAGCATGCATGCACCCGAAGCCCATTGGATTTCTTTGATTTTGTCATACTGACCGGTATCTTTCTCCACTTTATTCCCGATACGCCCATCGCAATAGGGGTATCCCAAATTATCCAAAAAACCTCCTGCTGCGCCGGCATATTCAAAATATTCGGGATTGCGATAGGATCTGATTTTAGATTGTACGGCGGCAATTTTTTCATCGGAAAGCAATAAATCCACTAAAGGGTCCAGCCAGCCTTCGGATACCTGAACATCCGTGTTGAGCAGAACTATAAAATCTTCAGGAATTTTAATCAAACCTTTGTTATATCCTTCGGCAAAACCTACATTTACGGGAAGTGAAATGATTTTGATTTGAGGATAATTTTTTTGTAGAAAAACAACACTATCGTCCTCCGAAGCATTATCAATAACATAAATTTTGGCATCCCTTGAATGTGCAAGCAAGTCGGGCAAAAATTTTTCCAGCCATTTCTTGCCGTTCCAGTTCAGAAGTGCTATGGCAATATTTTTCTCAACCGGTTTCAAAGTCAGGTAGATTTGGGATAAAATTGATTTCTTTTTCGTTTATATGCAAATAGTAATGAGTTAAACCGTTGGTAATCATCAAATAAGGTGCTTTGAGTTGCCTGTTGTAAATCAAAACCTGATTTAATGTTTTTTCGTCAATTTGAACGTCGGGACTTTTACATTCGGCCAATAAAAAGGGATGGTTCGTACTATCAAAAACCAATATGTCAAATCTTTTGGTCAGTCCGTTAACGGTCAATTTTTTTTCCAAAGCTATAAGCGGTTTGGGATAGTTTTTTTTTAACAAATAATGTGCCACATGTTGTCTTACCCATTCTTCGGGCGTGAGTTTTACGTATTTTTGCCTGAATGCATCCCAAATTTTAGTCGTATTATTCTCTTGAACCGTTTTAAAATCCATATCCAAATCAAAATTTAATACCGGAAAAACACTCATCGGTTTTTTACTTCAATATACAATTTATCGCCCTCTTTTTTCACTTCAACCAAATCTTTTTTTCGCAATGCTTTCAATGCTTTATCCCATTTTTTATTGCTTAAACCGGAGGCGGTTTTAACTTCATTTAATAATGCGGTTTCCTGTTTTTTTACCAGTTCCAAAATCTTTTTTTCATCCTCTGTGAGCTCAATTTTCTTCTTTTCAGGGCGCATTTGTGGGAAAAATATCACTTCTTGAATGCTGTCATTATCCGTTAGCAACATAGTCAACCGGTCAATCCCGATACCAATTCCAGCCGTAGGTGGCATACCGTATTCAAGGGCCCGTACGAAATCATAGTCAATATACATGGCTTCGTCATCGCCTTTTTCGGAGAGTTTTAGTTGTTCTTTGAAACGTTCCAATTGATCGATCGGATCATTCAATTCAGAATAAGCGTTGGCTATTTCTTTTCCGTTCACAATAAGTTCAAACCTTTCGGTCAATCCGGGTTTTTCCCTGTGTTTTTTGGTGAGCGGGCTCATTTCCACCGGATAGTCAATAATAAATGTAGGTTGTATATAGTGTTTCTCGGCAAATTCACCGAAAATTTCATCTATCAATTTACCTTTTCCCATGGTTTCATCCACTTCCAAACCGAGTTTTTGGGCTATCTCGCGAATTTCTTCCTCGGATTTGCCGTATAAGTCATAGCCCGTATGTTCCTTGATGGCATCCAAAATGGGAACACGGGGGTAAGGGGCTTTGAAATCAATGATTTTATCACCCACTTTCACTTTTGTGTCTCCGTTATTCACTTCCTTCACCACTGTCTCCAGGAGCTCTTCGGTGAATTTCATCATCCATTTATAATCTTTGTAAGGGACATACAGTTCCATCACCGTAAACTCGGGATTGTGCGTGCGGTCCATTCCTTCGTTCCTGAAATCTTTGGCGAATTCATAAACCCCGTCAAATCCACCCACAATCAAGCGTTTGAGATACAACTCATTAGCAATCCGGAGATACAACGGAATATCCAATGCATTGTGGTGTGTGACGAACGGACGCGCCGCCGCACCGCCCGGAATGGGTTGCAAAATGGGTGTTTCCACTTCCAAATAACCGCGCTCGTTGAAAAAACGGCGCATGGCATTGATGATTTTACTTCGCTTGATAAAAGTTTCCTTCACATGATCATTCACAATCAAATCAACATATCTGCGACGATAACGCAATTCGGGATCCGAAAAAGCATCGTGGACCTTTCCTTCCGCATCAATTTTCACCACCGGAAGCGGACGCAAGGATTTGGCCAAAACCTTAAATTCCTTCACATTCACCGTGATTTCTCCCGTTTTCGTTTTAAAAACATCTCCTCTGACCCCGATAATATCTCCAATGTCCAAAAGCTTTTTGAAAACTTCATTATACAAGGTTTTGTCCTCACCCGGACAAATTTCATCCCGATTGAAATATAATTGAATACGTCCGTAGGCGTCTTTCAACTCTGCAAACGAAGCCTTTCCCATAATCCGCCTGCTCATGATCCTGCCGGCCAATTTCACTTCCTTCCCTTCATATTTTTCATAATTTTCCAAAATATCACGGGTAGTGGCCGTCACTTCAAATTCCTCGGCCGGATAAGGATCAATGCCCAATTCTCTTAGCCTTTTCAGTGCTTCGCGCCTGACTATTTCCTGTTCGGATAACTGCATAACCATCTGTATTTTGTGCAAAGATAATCATTCCCTTGCATCTAAAACAGCCTGCACTTTTTCGATTTTTAATAACTTCGCTTTTCAATCCGATATCCTATGAAACATCTTCTACAAGCGGTTTATGCTTTGGTTATTTTGATTTTATTTTCTTGTTCGTCCCAACAAAATTTTCGCACCGGCGATTTGCTTTTTCAAGATTTGGATTGCGGTCCGCTATGCGATGCCATTGAAAACGCCACCGCAGGAAACGACAAATACCGCATTTCACACATGGGAATGGTTGAAGTGGAAGCCGATAGCATTTTTGTGTGGGAAGCACTGGACAGTGTGATGAAAACACCCTTGGAAACCTTTATGAACCGCTCCAAAACACCCGAAGGACAACCTAAAATAATCCATGCCCGCCTCCGGAAAAAATACCGTTCCTATATTCCTTCCGCCATCCGTAAAATCAAAACTTTACACGGCAAACCCTACGACGAAGTTTTTGAACTCCACAACGGCAAATACTACTGCTCCGAACTCATCTACGAAACCCTCACCGACCGCAACGGAAAACCCGTTTTCTTCCTCGTCCCCATGAACTTCAAAGACCTGAAAACCGGAAAAATGCCCGAGGTTTGGAAAAATTATTTTGACCGGCTAAACCAACCCGTCCCGCAAGGAAAACCCGGCTCCAATCCCTATTCCTACTACAAAAGCGATTTAATACGCATCATTAAAAAATATTACTGATTTTTAATTTTTTCTTGGGCGCCTTATGGCGTGCTCCGTTTAAATCTTTTTCGGCCCGCTCGGTTTTTGGCAAGTCACGGTTGCGGGGTCTCCTCGTCGTGGCTCGGAGCCTCCTCACCGTGGCCAAAAAATCCGGCGGGCCTTCAAAAGGATACCACTGCGCCCGCCGGCGCGGGGAGGATAATCATAACTCAAAAAAAATTCCGGAGGCAAGACCGGACGGCGAGACCGGGTGACCGAAGCCGTTCCGGGCTTGCCGGAGCCAAGCGGAGACCGCCCGCCGAGCCTCGTGGTTGCGAGGCGGGCGTGGCTCCGCGACCGCCGGAAAACACGCCGCGTAAGCAGGCGGGTTTGAAGGCGCATCACAAAAAACATGTAAAAGTGACTTTGAACGCTTGCATGTGGATTATTTTTTTCATATTTGCTTGAAATCGTAATTTTATTTGATTATGGCACAAGATTTATTTAAACATCCGGATTATTACTTGGTGGATGAATTGCTGACCGACGAACATAAATTGGTGCGCGACGCCACGCGCGAGTGGGTGAAAAGAGAAGTGTCGCCCGTCATTGAGGAATATGCACAAAAAGCCGAATTTCCCAAACATTTATTGAAAGGATTGGGTGAAATCGGTGCATTCGGGCCTTACATTCCGCAGGAGTATGGCGGTGCGGGCTTGGATTATATTTCCTACGGCTTGATGATGCAGGAGTTGGAGCGCGGTGATTCGGGAATTCGCTCTACGGCGTCGGTGCAGTCGTCGTTGGTGATGTATCCTATTTGGAAGTTCGGAAGTGAGGAGCAACGCCGGAAATATTTACCGAAATTGGCCACGGGTGAGTTGATGGGATGTTTCGGGTTGACCGAGCCTAACCACGGTTCGGATCCGGGGAGCATGGAAACCCGTTTCAAGGATATGGGCGACTATTATTTGCTCAACGGCGCCAAGATGTGGATTTCCAATGCGCCTTTTGCGGATATTGCCATTGTTTGGGCCAAAGATGAAAACGGACGTATTCGCGGCTTGATTGTGGAGCGTGGCATGGAAGGGTTTTCTACACCGGAAACACACAATAAATGGTCGTTGCGCACTTCGGCCACCGGCGAATTGATTTTTGACAACGTGAAAGTGCCCAAAGAAAACCTGTTGCCCGAAACGGACGGGTTGAAATATCCTTTGATGTGTTTGGATTCGGCGCGTTACGGTATTGCATGGGGCACCTTGGGAGCGGCGATGGATGCCTATGATACGGCTTTGCGCTATGCCAAGGAGCGATATCAGTTCGGTGTGCCTATTGCTTCGTTTCAATTGCAACAAAAAAAGTTGGCGGAGATGATTACGGAGATCACCAAGGGTCAGCTATTGGCTTGGCGTTTGGGAACTTTGATGAACGAAGGACGTGCCACACCGGCGCAGATATCCATGGCTAAGCGAAATAATACTTACATAGCATTGAATATTGTTCGGGAAGCCCGACAGATTTTGGGAGCCATGGGCATCACGGGAGAATATCCGATTATGCGTCATATGATGAATTTGGAATCGGTGATTACTTATGAGGGAACGCATGATATTCATTTACTCATCACCGGCTATGACATCACGGGAATTCAGGCGTTCAGATGTAAAAAGGATAAATAAATCCTAATATGAACATTTTGAGGAACCGCTTCCGTTGAAAGGGAGCGGTTTTTTTATTGGGGAAATTTTTTTGTAGTGACCAAAAATTATGACTTTATGTCATTTGAATGACCGGAAGTCATGACGAGAGGTTGTTTGGAGGTTCAAAAGATGTTATTTTCATTTGTTTGTCCTAAAAATTAAGGTTCTACTCATCCTTCCTCTTTTTTTTACTATATTTATTCTTCCAAAAATCAAAACACATGCAAGCAAGAAGAAAATTAGGCGACTCGGAGTTGGTGTTAAACCCCGACGGTAGTGTATATCATCTCAACTTAAAACCTGAAAAT
>JALVDN010000020.1 GCA_027008965.1 Flavobacteriales bacterium
GTTTAGTTTCACTTGTGCATAACCTTTGATTTTGTCACTATCCACCCAAAACAAAGTTTTGGTTCCGTTCATGTTCTTTTTCTCAACGAGTAAAGTATTTGAGGGTAAAATAATTTTTTCATTCCGTTGCAAATTCTGCCGGCGGTTGAAAGCGGGTTTTAATTTCTTGCGCAAAACGGTTTCCTTAATTTTCCCCAGCACAGGTGAAAAAATGATTTCGTGTTCTATTTCGCCTGTGAGCCAAGCCATTTCTTTGGCCTTTGATGACCGGGCGGAAAAAATTTTTTCGGCTTTTTGACGTAAGTGTTTCGTATAGGCAATATACAAAGGTTTGTTTTTCTTGTCTAAAATTTTCAAAATCCCCGGTGCATCGGGCAGGTAATATATTTTCCGGTGTAAAGCTTGCGGGATGGGATTGATTTTTTCGGGATGTTTGATGTATTTTTTTAACATTTCGCCCGTTAGGTCTTTTTGCAACAAAATTTTCAGGATTTCCAAAGTGGCTTGCGCATCACCCATAGCCCGGTGGCGATTTGACACAGGTATACGTAACGACTTGGTGAGCGCATCCAAACCGTGTGAAGGGACATCGTTAATCAACTGTCCGGCCAGTTGGAAAGTATCTAAAACGGGTGCTTGGAAATCATAACCCAAACGCTTGAACTCATTTCGCAACATGGCATAGTCATAATCCGCATTGTGGGCGGTGAAAATTTTGTTTTTGAAAAGTTCTACGAGATGTTTGGCCACTTCATGAAAAGCGGGCGCCCGTTTGAGCATCTTAGGTGTTATGCCCGTAAGTTTTCTGACGTAAGGGTCAATGGATTTTCCGGGATTAATTAGCGTTGAAAACTGTTCGGTCACTTCGTGTCCGTCAAATATGATTACTGCAATTTCCATGATGCGGCTATGCTTGGGCGAACCGCCGGTGCCTTCTATGTCCACAATGGCAAATTTCATGGTTTTTTCATCCCGCTTATTCGTTCCTTTTCCTTCTCTTCCGACAATCTTTTTACACGCAATGGAATGATTTCATTTTCCGAAGGCTCAGTAGATGAAAAAACATTTTTTTCAATAACAGGCATCTTTTCTTCGCTGTTGATATATTTGTTGGTCCCGGTGAGTATCAGCTTTCCTTCATCAAAAAGTTGTTGTTCCTTGCGGGCGTCTTCATCCACCAGTTTTCGGATGAAACCGTTTTTCCAGGCTTGCTCAAAAGATTTATCCCCGGCTTGTTCACGTAGAAATTTCATCGTCTTTTCCGCCAATTCCCAGGCAATATGTTCGATATAGTAAGTGCCGTTAAGAGCCGGCAGATAATCGTTTATGTGGGCTTCTTCTTTCAAAATATGCAGTTGATTTACGGCCCAACGAATGGTTTTTTCTTCTTCCCGGGCAAAAATTTTATTATACGGATGATTGACAATCCTATTGGCGCCTCCCAAAACCGCCGCCATCATTTCCATACCGGTGCGAAGCATGTTCACATAAGGGTCGAAAACGGTTTTGTTTCGCAAGGAAGGCTCGGCCCGGATGATGATTCGATCCGGATTCACTCCGGAAATTTTATGCCACAAATAGCGCAATGTTTTGAGTTTGGCTATTTCAAAAAAGTAGTGGTAACCCACTGCGGTTTTAAATTCAATTTTATCCGGGTTTACGCCCCGATTCACATATTCCGATGCTTGCCAAAGCCCCAAGGCAAGTTGCGTGATGATATTCCCTCCCGCATTTTGATAGATGGTCATGTCCACCAAAGTATGCGCTTTAGGATTTTTGTTTTGAAATTCCACCCACATTTTCCATTTTTCTTCATCTATCGATTCAAAACCTTTCACCATGTTTCCCAAAGGATCAAAATAAATTGAAAAGCCTTGATGTATTATTTTTTCCCAAACAGGCGAAAAGCTATCCCGGGCCAAAAAATGCATTTGATTTTTATACGCCTGCCAAAACTTCAAATCAAAATCTTCAGCATTCAGTGACCACTCTATAAAATCAACTTTTTTCTCTAATAATCTTTCTAAGAAAGCTTTGTTTTCAATGGTTTCCGGCGCATAACCGGTTTGGAAGTCACTAGGTTGAAAAGTAAAATCCAAACTTCTATACACATCCGGATGATAAAAAGGTTGAATTTCAATGCCTTCCAAAGTAGGCGTGATAAGCGATGAAAAATCTTTACCTTTCAAGTCGCGGATGATTTTCTCTTTCCACGCTTGAGCGGAAATAGGTTTGAATTCTTCAAATAAAAATTTTTCTTCACTCATTTTCTACACTGTCAATGATGAATATATCTTCGTTTTTTTTGTGGAGTAGTAATTCTTCTCGTGCAAATTTTTCCAGATATTCCGGATCATCCATTTTTTGAAGTTGCTCGCGTGTTTTTTTTATTTTTTCCTTGAGGGCGGCGTTTTCTTTTTCCAAAGCCTTGATTTCACCTGAAATTTTCATTTGATAAAAAAACGAATCCCGGTCGCCGAAAGCCAGCCATAAGACCACCAAAATCAAAATGATATACGGTAGTCGTTTTCTCAAAGTTTCACCGATATGCTCCAATCGTTTATTCATATCATTTCACGGCGAAGGTTATGATTGATCACACTTTTGATCACTTCAATGGCCGTTTCATTTCTGCGGTCGTTGGGTATGATGATATCCGCATAGGTTTTGGTAGGTTCAATAAACTGCTCATACATGGGTTTGAGGGTGGTTTGATAGCGGTTCAAAACTTCTTCCACCGTCCGGCCGCGCTCCACAATATCTCTTCTAATCCTTCGAATGAGTCGTTCGTCCGCATCGGCATGCACAAAAATTTTCAAATCAAAAAGCTCGCGCAACCTTTTATCCGTAAAAATCAAAATGCCTTCCACAATCATCACCTTTTTGGGATGGGTGAGCACCGTATCGCCCGTACGGTTGTGTTGAATAAACGAATAAACGGGTTGTTCAATAGTCTTGCCTGCTTTCAGGTCCAACAAATGTTGATAGAGCAAATCAAAATCCAAAGCGCGCGGATGATCAAAATTGAATTTGGCACGCTCTTCAAGCGGCAAGTGACTCAAATCTTTATAGTAAGAATCCTGCGCAATCACCCCGATGTCTTCCGGGCCCAATTGCTGAATGATTTTATTCACCACCGTGGTTTTACCGCTACCCGTTCCGCCTGCAATACCAATAATAAACATAAAACATTGTCTTTGAGCAAATTTAAGTAAAAATACAGTTGTAAAAGAATATTGCTAACATGTTTTAAAACATATTTTTTTTCATTTGGGCGCCTTTCGGCGTGCTCCGTTTAAATCTTTTTCGGCTCAAGCTGTTTTTGTATGGTGGTTTGCGGGGTCTCCTCGTCGTAGCTCGGAGCCTCCTCAACACGCCCAATGGCTATCAAGGGGATGAGATAGAAAAAGAATTATTTTTTATTTGTTCAATGAAGAAAATGATAGCATAGCCAAAGCTATGGTATCATTTTATGAAGCAGAACAGGTGAAAAAGAAACTTTTTATAGCCATTCAATTTGATAGCCATTGGGCGTTAACACAAAAACTCGCTTTCGCCTTCAAAAGGATATCACTTCGCCCGCCGGCGCGGTTTTTATTTTTCACTTTCATCTAAAAAATTTAACCAGAAGAATGAAAATAAAAAATATGATTCTTGTCAGTTTTTAATTGTTTATAATTCTTAGATTTGCTCAAAAAATTAAACAAAACGTTATGAAAAAAGCATTATTTACACTTTTAGCAGTATTTTCTGTTTTTGTAACAGAAGCTCAAAACTTTTCACAAGGTAATTCCTTAATCAATGCTGATTACGGATTTAGTATGTTCAGCAGGGTTAAATTTACCGCTCCAGGAATGGAAACTAAAACTAAAACAATCATTCCTCCCGTTGGTCTGTCTTATGAATATGCTCTAAGAGATAACTTTACAGTCGGAGGGTTTGCGGCTTATGCCAATCAACAAATTATTTCAACAATTACCGACCCTTGGGATCCGAGTGATGAAACTAAAATTACTAATGACTACAAATTTATTTATGTAGGTGCATTGGCAAATTACCATTTTGGATTTATTGACATTGATAAATTAAATTTATACGCTGGAGTCAAACTTGGTTATACTATTGTCAATCAATCAACTACCACTGAAGGAGACTCGGATCTTCCAGATAATTTGTTTGACATTAAAATAAATAGTCTACTATATGGTATTCATTTGGGTGGCCGCTACTTTTTTACGGAAAATTTAGCCGCAAACTTGACATTGGGTTATGGCATTTCTCTTGTAGCAATAGGTCTTACATATAAAATTGGATATTAATTTCCTTTTGGAAAATCTTAATAAAGAGGCTGTCTTTTTAGACGGCCTCTTTTTATTTGGAACAACCCGCTCTGTTGGTGTTCCGCTCCGTCGGTGTCTCCTGCCACCTACGGCTTCATTATTCAAGCACAACTTGTTGTGCGCAACTAAGCGCCAGGGATGGGAGCGGTATGAGGCGAAGGGGAAGCCCGGGCGGTGCTTCAAACATAAAAAATACAACCAAGTTTTGTTCTTTTTGCCGATAACTGCATTGACCATCCTTGCCATAGCTACGGCTATGCCTACGGATAGCCGGCTTTGTTCTCATCAAAAATAACTACAACGTTATTCTACATTTTATGTTTGAAGCACCGCCTTGTTTTTGTGCTTGCGAGGAGGCTTGGAGCGAAGACGACAAGACCCCGCAGCAAGCCATACAAAAACCGGCTTGCCCGAGCTGAATTCAAGCGGACAGCCCGGTGACAGCCGGGTGAAAGCGCCGGCGGATGAGCTTTTTGGTGAAATCCGCCGGCATGCTTGAACCCGAGCGGGCAGGCGCCCAACTAAAAAATAAAAGAAGTAGTGGGAAGTTTTGGTATGTTGTTTTTCTTTAAATTTGTATCATAAAGTGATTTTCTATGCGTTGTATGAATATGATGCGGGTATTTTTATTCGGGTTGGTTGTATTGGCTTTTTTTTATGCTTGCGAAGAAACCCCCGGCGAACATGTTGCTTCTCCCCGGCAGAAAGAAACGGCTATGCGAAAGGCGGAGCCCGAAAGTTTTTTGGGTTTCCGGCTGGATCGTTTTCGTGTGGTGAAAGATACGGTTGAAAAAAACGAGACTTTCGGTAAATTATTGATTTCCAAAGGGTTTTCGCCTGCGGAAGTGTATGATTTGGTGCAGTCTGTTCAAGGGAATTTTGATGTTCGGAAAATCAGGGCCGGGAAATCCTATTACTGGGTGTATGAAACGGATAAAAGCGATTCGGATGATGTGAAACCTTATGCTTTTATTTATGAAGAATCGCCCGTGGACTACAAGTTGCTATATCTTGAACCGGATTCGTCTGATCAATTTTATGAAGAAATTCATAAGCCGGTGACTACGGTGGACAAAAAACTCGGGTTGAAAATTGATAAATCGCTGTTTTTGGATTTGCAAGAGCGTGGAATAAGTCCGGTTTTGGCTTTGAAACTTTCGGATATTTACGCTTGGACGGTGGATTTTTTTCATTTGTATCCGGGTGACGGCTTTAAGGTTTTGTATGAAGATAAATATGCCGATTCCACTTATTTAGGGGTTGGAGAGATTAAAGCGGCGGTGTTCTATCATCGCGGGGATACGATTTATGCCTTCAAATATTATGACAGTATTCATGACCGCTATGAGTATTTTGATGAAAAGGGAAGGAATTTGCGTAAGCAATTTTTGAAATCTCCTTTGAAATTCGGCCGGATAACATCTAGGTATTCCATGCGGAGATATGTAAGAATTTACGGCCGTGTGAAACCCCATTTGGGAACCGATTTTGCCGCTCCCGTGGGAACCCCCATCTA
>JALVDN010000021.1 GCA_027008965.1 Flavobacteriales bacterium
GAAGTGATATCCTTTTGAAGCTCCGCCGGATTTTTTGGCCACGGCGAGGAGGCTCCGAGCGAAGACGAGGAGACCCCGCAGCCGTGACTTGCCAAAAACCGAGCGGGCCGAAAAAGATTTAAACGGAGCACGCCACAAGGCGCCCAAGAAAAAATAAAATAAATTGAAATGTGGAACGTTTATTTGATATGCAAACCACAAAAACCATGCTTATGCAAGATGATTACATAATTTATTTCACGAATGACTTATCTGATGACCGATTGGAAGCCAAGATTCAATTTGTACGCCGGTATTCGCAGGCGGTTTTTTTTGTGAAATCCGTCGGTGGGCGTGACCTTTTCTTTTTTGTGAACTAATTTTTTTTCAAAAGGTTTTCAAAACGGCTTTCAAATTTTTTAACTTTGGGAAGTATGACTGCCCGGCAATAGGGATTGTCGGGGTTTCTTTCCAGGTAGTTTTGGTGAAAATCTTCGGCCGGATAAAAGGTGGTCATTCGCTCAAGCGAGGTGACGATGGGTTTGTCATAAATGCCGGTTTGTTCCAGTTGCAAAATATAGTTCACGGCTTGGTGTAATTGTTCGGGCGTGTTCCAAAAAACGGCGGAACGGTATTGGGAGCCTATATCGTTTCCTTGACGATGGAGTTGTGTTGGGTCATGGGTGGCAAAAAATACTTCCAAGAGTTTTTCATAGGAAATTTCCCCGGGATTGTATTCAATGTATATCACTTCGGCATGTCCGGTATTGCTCCGGCTTACTTCTTCATAGGTGGGGTTGGGTAAAAATCCGCCCATATAGCCGGGCAATACTTTTTCCACGCCTTTCAGGTTTTTGAAAATGGCTTCGGTGCACCAAAAACATCCGCCGCCGAATACCGCTTTTTCCCGTTTATTTTCTTGCATCTTTCCGGGTTTGGAAAAGATTAGTGTAAATAAAAGTAAGGGTAAAAGTAGGAATAAAATCGCTAAAGGGTAATATTTCTTCAATGAATTCAATGGTTCCTGCTATTTTTCCGGTTTGTCCGGGATACATTTTCATCAAAATATAGGCCGAAAGCGGTGCCCAGATGACGTCTTGAAACTCGCCGATGCCCGGCACACTGAATGAAATGACTCCGATGGCATCCAAAATCAGACTTAAAACGAGTTTTTTCCAATTGAAACGGTTTTTCATTTTTCAATGCTTCGCAAAAGAATTTCGGCTATATCCAATACTTGCACTTCTTTTTCTTTATTGTAGTGTTTCACTCCGTCTGTTATCATGGTGTTGCAGAACGCACAGGCTGTTGCGATAATGTCAGGGTTTAATTCCAAGGCTTCCCTTGTTCTGAAAACAAAAATTTCTTCGCGTTGGTTTTCGGCTTCTTTGAACATTTGTGCTCCTCCGGCACCACAGCAGACGGCATTTTCCTTGTGGTTGGGCATTTCTTTGATTTGTATCCGAGCACCTTTCAAAACGTTCCGGGGTTCGTCATACATGCCGTTTCCTCGGCCCAAATAACACGGGTCGTGAAAGGTGACAGTTTGATTTTCAAAAGGGTTGTCAGCCGGTTGAAGTTTTCCTTCTTCTACCAATTTTTTTAATATTTCACTGTGGTGATAGACTTCATATTTTCCGCCTAATCCGGGATACTCGTTTTTGAAGGTATTAAAACAATGCGGACAAGTGGTGATGACTTTTTTTACACCGTAGGCGTTCATCACTTCAATGTTGCTCATGGCTTGCATTTGAAACAAAAATTCATTTCCGGCTCTTTTGGCCGGATCACCCGAACAACTCTCTTCAGGGCCTAAAACGGCAAAATCAACGCCCGCTTTTTGCAACAATTTGACAAAAGCTTTGGTGATTTTTTTGGCCCGGTCGTCATAACTTCCCATACATCCCACCCAATATAAATATTCGGGGATTTTTCCTTCTTGGGCCAATTCGGCCATGGTTTTCACTTGAAGTTCGCTCATGTTTTTATTCTTTAAATACTTTGATTTTTACTTCTTTCTCAACAAAAGACGTAAATTTTCCTTTATAACGTGTGGCTCGCACAATATGATTGTCAATGATATGATAGTTTCCCCCTCTGGGTTTCCCGAAAATAATCCCGTGATACTTAAACCCGTGCTTATTTAACCAGTCTTCCGTAATTTTCCGGTGCGCTTCGGTTCTGGCCGTAAAAAAAGTGATGATATGCCCTTCATCATACCATTTGTTGATAGTTTCCAATGCATCGGGATAGGGTATCACGGTTTTCATTCGCTCGGGTTCTTCGTTGGGGACATCATCACAAATGGTGCCGTCAATATCAATCAAAAAGTTGATGATATTTTCAGGCAATTGCGGACTCAGATGATTACCCTTTTCATCCGTAACATCTTGCAGATAAAAGGGTTTTTTATATCGATAGAGGATTTTTCGTCCTATTTTTTTTATTCGCTTCAGCATGATTCTACTCGTTTACCCAATTTAAGCGGTCGGCTTGACTGTATTGCCACGGGGCGCCATTGTTTTCAATGTTAGTAAACATCAAATTAAGCTCGGCGGGCGCCGCACTTTCTTCCATGACCATGTATTGTCTGATTTGGATGATGATATCCAACGGGTCAATCATCACCGGACATTCTTCCACACATGCATTACAGGTGGTACAAGCCCAAATTTCTTCAGGCGTGATATAGTCCAACAATGATTTTCCGTCGTCTTCAAATTTTCCCTTTTTATCAATGATTTTACTCACTTCTTCGGTCCGGTCGCGAACGCTCATCATGATTTTACGGGGCGATAGCAGTTTGCCGGTTTGGTTGGCCGGACAAACGCTTGTACATCTTCCACACTCCGTACACGTATAAGCATTCAACAAATTGATCCATTTCAAATCAAAAATATCTTTGGCACCGAAACGTCCGGGTTCTTCGTTTTCATCCGGGGGCGAGGCATACGGGTCGGCATTGGGGTCAAGCATCAACTCCACTTCTTTTTTCACACTCTCCAAATTGTCCAATTTGGCCAAAGGCGGAAGTTTGGCATAAAAAACATTCGGAAAAGCCAACAGAATATGATAATGCTTGGAGAAATAAAGATAATTCAAAAAAATCAATATCCCTATGATGTGAATCCACCACATACTTCTTTCAATCATCACAAGGGATGAAGGATCTTCGGGTAATATATTCAAAAGAAAACTACTGACGGGAAAACTTCCCGCTTGGTCATAATGCGGATGGTTCAACAATTGGAGTTTCTTATCGGCGGCGTTCATGGTGAGAAAAGCCGTCATCAAAACAAATTCAAAATAAAGGATATAATTGGCGTCTTTTTTGGGCCAGCCTTCCATTTCGGGCATGTTGAACCGCCTAAGCTTGATGATATTCCTCCTGATCCAGAAAAGCGTTACGGCCACAATTACCAAAAAAGCCAAAACTTCAAAGGAAGCAATGAGAAAATCGTAAAAAGGCCCCGCAAATTTCAAAACACGGTGCGTGCCGAAAACACCGTCAATAATGATTTCAATAACCTCTATATTGATGATGATAAAACCCAGATATACGGCCAAGTGCAAGAGTGCCGGAATAGGTCTTTTAAACATTTTTTTCTGCCCGAAAGCCACCAACAAAACATTTTTCCACCTTTCGTTTTTCCGGTCCGTACGGTCATAGGGCTTTCCCAATTTGACATTACGGATGGTTTTTTTAACCTGCCAAGTAAAGTATCCAACACCTGTACCCAATAGCAACGTAAAAATGATATTATCCAACAGATGTATCATTGTTTTGTGTTTTTATCTTTTTTCCCGAACAAAGAAAAATGAACATACCTTTTGGGATGCGCTTGTAAATCTTTGAGCAAGGCATCCAAACTTTCCAAGGTAGCATTCAAATTTTCATACAATTTTTCGTCTTTCATCAATTTACCCATACTTCCTTTTCCTTGGTTCAAATTTTCCAATATATTTTTAAGGTTTTCAGTGCTTTCCGTCAGGTTATTTAAAATTTTGCTATAATCGGCTTGCGTAAGTTGTTCGGAAACGGAATGTATGTTTTCCGAAGTTTTTTCCATGTGTGAAAGTGTATTTTTTATACCCCGGCGGTTTTCGGCCAACATCATTCTGGTTTCACGAGACAATTTATTCAGTTCATCGGTTGTGCGAGCCAGATTATCCAGCAACACACCGAGATTTTTTTGATTGGCGGCGCTAAAAGTTTCATTGAGTTTGGTCATCAAAGCATTGGTTTTCACAATAAGCTCTTCCACTTGGGTTTGGGTATTGCCCAAAATATCCGTGAACCCTCCCGACGCCACACTTTGCAACGTATCACCATCCTTGGCAGGCTCGGGTGAAAACCCTAACTCCATTTCCAGATTTTTCTCGCCCAAAAGTCCTAAACCCGAAATTTTTATCTTACTGTCTTGCGGAATAAAATATTCCTTATCAATATTAACCTTCAACACGATTTTTCGGTCCGTATCCCTGAAATGCATTTCCTGAATGGAGCCAATGACCAAACCGCGCATTTTCACCGGCGTGGAATTGCTGATGCCTTCCACATTATCAAAGACCGCATAATAAGTGTTATAGTGTTTCAAAATATCCTTCCCTTTCAAGAAATTGTAGCCCCAAATGAAAAGTATGATGGTTATGATACCGAAAAGAGCGGCTTTATATTCTTTTTTTAATTGAAAACTCATGTGTTCCTCAGCTTATATATGCAATATTAATGAATTTTTATGACCCGCAAATGCACTTTGATATACTATGACATGTTTTCAGTAAAAAATCTTTTGATTTAGCATCATTTCAGGGCGCCTGCCCGCTCGGGTTCAAGCATGCCGGCGGATTTCACCAAAAAGCTCATCCGCCGGCGCTTTCACCCGGCGGACACCGGGCTGTCCGCTTAAATTCGGCTCGGGCAAGCCGGTTTTTGTATCGCTTGCTGCGGGGTCTCACCACCTCCGTGTTGAGCCTCCTCGCAAGCACAAAAACAAGGCGGTGCTTCAAGTATAAAATGTAGAATAACGTTGTAGTTATTTTTGTTGAGAACAAAGCCGGCCATCCGTAGGCATAGCCGAAGCTATGGCAAGGATGGTCAATGCAGTTATCGGCAAAAAGAACAAAACTTGGTTATATATTTTATGTTTGAAGCACCGCCCGGTCTTCCCCTTCGCCTCATATCGCTTCCATCCCTGGCGCTTGAGTTCGGGCGGCAAGCCGCCCTCGAATAAAAAACACCGAACAATTGAACGATGATTTTAGATTTTTGTTCTCCTACTGCAAACATTGAAGTAGTGTGTCATTTCGACGAACGTAGTGAGGAGAAATCTCTTACCGGATACAGAATGAGATTTCTCAGTCGCTCGTGCCTCGCTCCTTCGAAATGACAGGCTCTCCTACAATAAAATCAGTAGTGCATGTCATTCTGAGCGAGTTCCGGCGTATGCCGGAACGACGAGGAATCTCATTCTTTTGTCAAATTTGTTTGAGATTTCTCGTCGCTCGCCTGCGGCTCGCTCCTACGAAATGACACGCTCTTCTACAATAAAATCAGTACCGCACTGTCATTCCGACGGAGCGAAGCGACGAGGAATCTCCGCGCCGGCGGGCGCAGTGGTATCCTTTTGAAGGCGAAGCCTAGCGGATGTTTGGCCGAGGAGGCTCGCCGGCGAAGGCCGGGAGACCCCGCAGGCCAATATTACATCCGCAGGCTGAGCCGAAAAAGATTTAAACGAAGCACGCCATAAGGCGCCCAAATGATAGAAAAATTCATTCCAAACGGTTTTCATTCCATTTATCCGAGCATGGAAACCCGAATTTTTCGCTTAAATTTGTGAAACCATATCAAAACTCATCCTATCCATGAAA
>JALVDN010000022.1 GCA_027008965.1 Flavobacteriales bacterium
ATTTAAGGTTATTGGAAATCATTCCTACCAAAGATACGCTGCCCGAAGTAGTGGACTTTTTCATGGAATTCGGAGATAAATACCTGGGTAAAACAACTGTTTTGGCCAAAGACACCCCGGCATTTATCGGAAACCGCATCGGTGTATTTGGTATTATGGACATTTTTCATTTGATGACACCCATGGAACTCAAAGTGGAAGAAGTGGATAAATATACCGGGCCTGTGATTGGACGCCCTAAATCGGCTACGTTCCGTACGGCGGACATTGTTGGACTGGACACCTTGGCACATGTAGCCACCGGATTATATGAAAATGTCCCGCACGATGAAGCCCGTGACCTTTTCAGATTGCCCGGTTTTATTCAAAAAATGCTTGATAATAAATGGTTAGGCGATAAAACCGGTCAAGGGTTTTATAAAAAAATTAAAAAGGACGGCAAAAAAGAAATACTCGTATTGGATTTGGATAAAATGGAATACCGTCCCAAAGAAAAAATCAAATCCGCAACCCTTGAAATGGCTAAACCCGAAGAGGATTTGCGCAAACGTTTGAAAATATTAGTCAAAGGAAAAGATAAAGCCGGCGATTTTTATCGGCATACTTTCTCCGCCTTGTTTTCCTATGCATCGCATCGAATTCCTGAAATTGCCGATCATCTCTATCAAATAGACGATGCTATGCGTGCCGGTTTCGGTTGGGAACTCGGTCCGTTTGAAATGTGGGATGCCATCGGCGTGGAAAAAGCCGTTGAAATGATGAAAGCCGAAGGGAAAGAACCGGCTGAATGGGTCAAGCAAATGCTGGAAAAAGGAATACCTTCATTCTACAAAGTTGACAGGGGAGTTAAGTATTATTACGATATTGAAAAAGGTCAATATGAAAAAATCCCCGGACAAGACAAATACATTTTCCTTGATAACCTTCGTCCAACAAATACCATCTGGAAAAACGACGAAGCATCCATTATTGATTTAGGCGACGGCATCATCAATGTGGAATTCCACTCCAAAATGAACACACTCGGAAGCGGGGTGATAGAAGCCATCAATAGAGGTATTGAAATGGCCGAGGCCAAATATGACGGACTGGTGATTGGAAACCAAGGTCAAAACTTCTCCGTAGGAGCCAATTTGATGCTCGTGCTGATGTTGGCCATGGAACAAGAATGGGATGAACTGGAATTGGCCGTCAGAACTTTCCAACAAACCGTGATGCGTGTTCGCTATTCGGATATACCCGTAGTGGTGGCACCTCACGGAATGACTTTCGGTGGCGGATGTGAAATCACCCTGCATGCCGACAAAGTTGTTGCCGCCGCCGAAACCTATATTGGTTTAGTGGAATTTGGTGTAGGTTTAATACCTGCAGGTGCAGGAACCAAAGAATTAACCTTACGCGTCTCGGATTCGCTTGTTGAAGGCGATGTGGAAGTAAACCGCTATCGCGAAGCGTTTTTGACCATTGCCATGGCCAAAGTGGCCACTTCCGCCCATGAAGCCTTTGATTTAGGTTTCTTCAAAGAAGGAAGAGATGTTGTTGTGCTCAATAAAGACCGTCAAATTGCGGTGGCAAAACGTCATGCCCGTCAAATGGCGGATGACGGATATACACGCCCTTTGAAAAGAAAGGATATAAGAGTGCTCGGACAAGAAATTCTCGGTTTGTTCATGGTGGGCTCCCATAGCATGTGGGCAGGACAATATATTTCCGAGCATGATATGAAAATTGCCAACAAATTAGGTTATGTGATGGCTGGTGGCGATTTGAGCGGCCCGCAAAATGTAACTGAAGATTATTTACTTGATTTGGAACGTGAAGCTTTTTTAAGCTTACTCGGTGAACGTAAAACTTTGGAACGAATTGAACACATGTTGAAAACAGGCAAACCTTTGAGAAATTAATCAACCATTCTAAAAAACCGAAAAAAATGAGAAAAGCATATATCATAAAAGGATACAGAACAGCGGTTGGCAAAGCCAAAAAAGGCTCTTTTAAAAATTTCCGCCCGGATGATTTGGCCGCCGAAACCATCAAATATCTAATCCAAAAAACCGAAGAAGAAAGCGGTGGAAAGTTTCAAAAAGAAATGATTGATGATGTGATTGTAGGAAATGCCATGCCTGAAGCCGAACAAGGATTGAATGTGGGCCGTATGATTTCTTTGATGGGCTTAGACACGGATAAAGTTCCCGGAGCCACTTTCAACAGATTTTGTGCAAGCGGTTCGGAAACCATTGCTTCGGCGGTGGCCAAAATTCAAGCCGGACACGCTGATATTATTGTAGCGGGAGGAGTGGAAAGCATGTCTATGGTACCCATGAGCGGATTTAAACCCGTTCCTGCCTACAGTGTGGCCAAAGCCGGTCATGAAGACTGGTATTGGGGTATGGGGCTCACAGCCGAAGAAGTCGCAAAAAAATATAACGTTTCCCGCGAAGACCAAGATAAATTCGCCTACGAATCCCACATGAAAGCCATCCGGGCTATCAAGGAAGGAAAATTCAAAGAGCAAATCGTACCCATTGAAGTGACCGAAATCTATTTTGACCCTTCCACAGGTAAAAAACAAACCAAAACTTTCATCATGGACACTGACGAGGGTCCGCGCCCTGATACGTCACTTGAAAAATTGGCCAAACTTAAACCTGTTTTTGCCGCCAACGGAACAGTTACTGCCGGAAATGCTTCACAAACCTCCGACGGTGCGGCATTTGTTTTAGTGATGTCCGAAGAACGAATGAAAGAATTGGGATTGGAGCCTTGGGCCGAACTGGTGAGTTATGCCGTAGCGGGTGTGCCCCCGCGAATCATGGGTATCGGTCCGGTGGAAGCCGTGCCCAAAGCATTGAAAAGAGCGGGTATGGATTTGAAAGATATCCAACTGATTGAGTTGAACGAAGCTTTTGCATCGCAGTCTTTGGCGGTGATTAGGGAGCTCAACCTCAATCCTGAAATAGTAAACGTCAATGGTGGAGCCATTGCTTTAGGCCATCCGCTGGGTTGTACCGGAACCAAGCTAACAGTTCAGTTGTTGTTTGAAATGCAACTGCGTGACCTGGAATACGGAATGGTCACCATGTGTGTAGGTGCCGGACAAGGTGCCGCAAGTATTTTCAGATTAATCAATAAAAAAAATTAAGCCATGATAAAAGGAGGAGAATTCATCATTAAAAAATTGGAACCCAAGGATATATTTACCTTGGAAGATTTAAGCGAAGAACAAAAAATGATGGCCGATGCGGTCAAAGAATTTGCCGATAGGGAAATTTGGCCTCATAAAGAACGCTTTGAAAAGAAAGACTATGCCTTGGTGGAATCTTTGCTTCGGCAAGCAGGTGAAATGGGTTTTTTGGGTGTTAGTATTCCCGAAGAATACAACGGTTTAGGCATGGATTTCACCACCGCTATGCTGGTTTGTGACCGCATCTCGGGATGTACCGGATCTTTTGCTACGGCCTATGGAGCCCATACCGGAATCGGGACCATGCCCATTTATTTGTATGGAACCGAAGAACAAAAACAGAAATTTTTACCCAAATTAACAACGGGCGAATGGATTGGTGCTTATTGTTTGACCGAACCGGGGGCAGGATCGGATGCCAATAACGGAAAAACCACGGCAACGCTAACGGAAGACGGAGAATATTACATCATAAACGGACAAAAAATGTGGATTAGCAATGCCGGATTTGCCAAGAGTTTTGTGGTTTTTGCCAAAGTGGTGGAAAATGGAAAGAAAGATGAAAAGCTTTCGGCTTTCTTGATTGAATATGACCCTGAAAACCCGAACGGTATCACACTGGGTGAAGAAGAGAAAAAACTGGGGATACGTGCTTCATCAACCCGTCAAGTGTTTTTTTCCAATACCAAAGTGCATAAAAGCATGATGTTGGGTAAGCGTCAGGAAGGATTTAAAATTGCATTGAATGTGTTAAATATTGGAAGGGCTAAATTGGCGGCCGGAATCATTGACAGTGCCAGAAGAATCATAGATTTATCCGTGAAATATGCCAATGAGCGGATACAATTCGGTGTGCCTATCATCACTTTTGATGCCATCAAGGAGAAAATTGCCAGAATGTCGGCGCTCACATATGTAGGAGAATCGGGAATTTACCGGCTTGCATATGATATTGACAACCGGATTGAAAGTTTTATGGAAGAAGGAATGAGCCGGGAAGAAGCCGAAAAAAAAGCATTTGAAGATTTTGCGGTGGAAGCCGCCATTCTGAAAGTGTTTGTTTCGGATAAAGCACAAGAAGTTGCCGATGAAGGTATTCAGATTTACGGTGGTATGGGATTCTCCGAAGAAACCCCTATGGAAAGCTTTTGGAGAGATTCTAGGATTACACGGATTTATGAGGGAACGAATGAAATCAACCGATTGGTCACAATCAGTTTGTTGATGCGAAAAGCCTTGAAAGGGCAATTGGATTTGATGACTCCTGCCATGGCGGTGGCCAAGGAATTGACATCTATTCCTTCCTTTGACAAGCCTGATTTTTCCAAGCCATTGGCGCAGTCACGTGAGATGATTGAAAAGTTGAAAAAATTGTTTTTGATGGTGGCCGGAAGTGCCGTTCAAAAACTGGGTGATAAATTGGTACACCATGAGTTGGTGGTGATGAATGCGGCGGATATCTTAATCAACATTTATATGGCCGAAAGTGCATTGCTGGCTACCTTGAAGAACATGCAAAATCATCCCGACAAAAATTACGATACGGAAGTAGCCATGGTAGATTATTTTGTTTATCAGGCGGTGGAAGAATCGGCCAAAAAGGCGCGTGAAATCATTTTAAATATTGCTTCGGGAGATGAGCAAAAAGTGATGTTGATGGGCGTGAAGCGATTTACCAAATATGATGTTTCACCCGATATTTTTGCTTTGATTAGAAAAATTGCCGACCGGGTTTCCAAAGAAGGGAGGTACTATTTTAATGGTTATTGATCGGGGTGTCTGTTTTTGGTTTTTATCCCTGCCTTTTTTGGGCGGGGATTTTTTTATTTTTTATTGAATCTCCGCGCCGGCGGGCGAAGTGGTATCCTTTTGAAGGCGAAAGCGAGTTTTTGTGTGGTTGAGGAGGCTCGCCGGCGAATGCCGGGAGACCCCGCAAACCACTATACAAAAACAGCTTGAGCCGAAAAAGATTTAAACGGAGCACGCCATAAGGCGCCCAAAAAATCAAAAACTCATTGCTTCTTGTATCCGAAACGTTTCAACCATTGGGGGTCTTTGCGCCAATCTTTGCGTACTTTGACAAAGAGTTCCAAGTGGATTTTTTTGCCGAAAATTTTCTCCAAGTCTTTGCGTGCTTCCATGCCTATACGCTTGATTGCTTGCCCTTTGTGACCAATGATGATGCCTTTTTGGGTGTCGCGTTCCACGTAGATGACGGCGCTGATTTTGATGAGGTTTTCGGATTCTTTGAATTCTTCCACCACCACTTCCACCGAGTAGGGGATTTCTTTTTTGTAGTGAAGCAGGATTTTTTCCCTTATTTTTTCGCTCACCAAAAAGCGTTCCTGCTTGTCAGTGATTTGGTCTTTGTCAAAATAGGGCGGCGAGTAGGGGAGTTTTTCTTTGATGGCGGTCAAAACTTGGTCTAACCCGAAACCATGAAGGGCTGAAATGGGAAAGATTTGGGCGTTGGGAAATTTTTCTTTCCATTGCTTGACGGCTTGCTCCACTTTTTCTTGCGAGGATTGGTCTATTTTGTTGATGAGGATAAAGACGGGCAAATCGGTTCTTTGAAGGGCTTCCAGGATGTTTTTGTCTTTGAGTTCTTCCTCTTCGGGTGTG
>JALVDN010000023.1 GCA_027008965.1 Flavobacteriales bacterium
AAGAAATGGCCAATACCGCATGGGAGTTGATCCAAGAAATTGAAGATTTGGGCGGAATGACAAAAGCCATAGAAAAAGGCATCCCCAAGTTGCGTATTGAAGAGGCGGCCGCCAAGAAACAAGCGCGGATTGACGCGGGAATGGATAAAATTATCGGGGTGAATTATCTTCAAATCAATGAAGATATTGATATTCCGTTGCTTGAGGTAGACAATCAAAAGGTTCGTCAAAAGCAAATAGAACGGCTAAACAAAATCAAAAGTGAGCGAGATAATGAAGCCGTGAACAAAATATTGAATGAGTTGGAGCATGCCGCCCGCAACCGTAAGGGGAACTTATTGGATATTGCCGTACGCGCGGCGAAAAAAAGAGCCACATTAGGCGAAATTTCATTAGCTTTGGAAAAGGCTTTCGGACGGCATGTGCCGCAAATGCAAATGCTTACGGGTGTATATGCCCAAGAAATACAAAACGATATGTCATTTGAAAAAGCACGCCGCTTGGCGGATGAATTTGAGAAACTCACCGGCCGCCGTCCGCGTATTTTGGTGGCTAAAATGGGACAAGACGGACATGACCGTGGTGCCAAAGTGGTAGCCACAGCCTATGCCGACATAGGTTTTGATGTGGATATAGGCCCGCTTTTCAGCACACCCGAAGAAGTTTATAAACAAGCCGTGGAAAATGATGTGGATATTATAGGGGTTTCATCCTTAGCGGGTGGACATAAAACGCTCTTGAAAGATTTGATGAATATTTTGAAAGAAAAAGGAAGAGAAGATTTTATGGTGATTGCCGGAGGCGTGATTCCCCCGCAAGATTATGAATATCTCTATGACTTGGGTGTGGCGGGTATTTACGGGCCGGGAACCAAAATTTCGGATGCGGCCATTGAAATGCTTGAAGTTTTAATCAAGGCATATCAAGAAGATTAAACTTCACCGAAAACCTTTTGAAAATTCTTGAAAATTTGTTCTTTTAACAAATCCTCATCCATATTTAATATTTGCGAAGCTTGATGATAGACTTCTTTGATACTTAAATCTTTATCGTCGGTTTCAAGGAAAATTTTGTTGAGGGGAATGTTTTGTAATGTCCCGGATACTTTTGCTTTTGGATTAAAAAGCAGAGAGCCGAATGAAAGGTAAATTTGATGTTTTCCGGTTAATTGCACTCCTAATTCCGGCCCTTTGGAAAAGCCGTGAATAATCCAAGGGGTTTCGGCTTTTTCAATAAAACTGAAAAATATGTCATAACATTGAACGCAATGAATAATCAAAGGTTTATTCAACCTGTTGGCTAAATCTATATGTTTTTCAAAGGAAATGATTTGTTGTTTTAAAAAATCTTTATAAGGTTTTTGTTTGTCTAATCCTGTTTCTCCAATGGCCAAACAACGAGGAAGTGCCGCTTTTTGTTTGAGATTTTTCCAGATTTCAACAGAGCTTCGGTTAGTATTCCAAGGATGAATTCCTACAGAAAAAAGAGTGGAAGGGATATCATCTTCGGGATAAATATTTTTTATTTGAATAAAATTATTGTCGGATTTATCCAAAAGATGGGTATGTATATTAATGTAAGGAATTTTATTGACTTGCATTTTTTTTATCACTTGTGATGATAATTCCTTCCGGGAAATTCAGCATGTGTAAATCTTTGAAATATTTACGTATTTCCATTTCATCCGGTTGAAATTTTCGTGGGTTAAGCCGGGTGAAAAAAACCAAAATACCTTTTCCGTTACGGATCTCTTTTTTTAATTGTTGCATTTGTTGATCGTATGCCGGATTGATTCGCAAACTTGTCCGGTCGAATTTTACGGGAATTTCATAGGTGATACTATCATACACCGTGTTGGCTTTAATAATATCGGTGGCATTGCTCCAAATTTTTTCAGGATGCAAGGATTTTAATGTCTGTATTATTTTTTTTTCCGGCCAGCCCGTATCGTTTTCAACCGAAAGGAATCTTTGTTTTGCCTTAATGCTATAATCCGCCAGGTGCGAAATCAATAAAAGAGCAATAAAACTATTAATCAATAGCGGTTTTTTTTGATAATACTTTTGCAAAAAATAAACGCCTGAAATGAATAAAATGATATATACCGGCGCCAACATGCGGGTATCCAACGGAGTATCATAATCAATAAATGTTATGGAAAACAATATAAAAACCATATAAGAAACGCCAATCCATAGTAATAAATTAAATGGATCGTTTGTTTTTTTCAACGAATCAACCCGGAAATTACCGAACAAATTTGTTTTTCTGATAACCAAAAATAACAATAGAATCAATGGAAAAAACATAAAAGAAGTCCAACCCGGTGCCAGCCAATTCACGGTTGTTATAACCCATTGTTTAAGATGTTCAAAACCCGGTGGATGAAAAGCCAATTTACGTTCAAAAGCAGTACCGGTATAAATTAATGAGTAAATAAGCCATGGGAAAATAAAAAGTAAATAAGTAAAAATAAACAGTATTGTACGTTTAAATTTTTTGTGTGAATTAAAATATATCCATCCCAATACAGGTGGTATTATGCCCAATGTAGCATAACGGGTCAGGGTGGATAAGCCTAGTAAAATTCCTAACAAAATAACAGTGAAACCGGACCTGTTTTTTATGTATTGCCATGATAAGATAATGGTGAATAATAACCAAATATTAAAAAGTTGTTCGCTCAACACGGTATGATAAAGTTCACCCACCCAAGAAAAAATAAATAAAAAATAGGCAATCCATTGAAGAAGAGGATTGATTTTCAAACTTTCAAAAATCAAAAAAAATCCCCAGAGCGTGATGATTAAAAAAAAGCCGGCCAGAATCCGGGCGGCGGTCAAAGCGTCTACATTTAAGATTTCCGAAAGAAAAGCAATAAGCGCAGGATACATCGGAGGATGAAAACTATAGTAATGTAAATCACCGTTTAAAAAAATACGATATTCATTTCCGTTTTTAATATTATCAGCCAACTCCAGGTATATGGCACTATCCGTGTATGTTTGAATATGATTATTCTTGGTCTGTTGCCAGTAGAGAAACGATGTGACGGCTACAACAACATAAAACAAAAGATGATTGATATGTGCTTTCCAGTTCATCTATAAAAACCCATTTCCATAATATACTTATATACCTCGGGAGGCAAAAGCGGTCTTACTTCTTTGCCTTCTTTCAAGTCTTTTCTGATGGAGGAAGCGGAAATCTGAACAATGGGAGCCTCATCAAAAAACCTGACATGCGGATGAGATTTTAAATTTGTTTCAACAGGCGTAATTCGCGGATACACATAAATTTCATAGTTTTCCAATATCATCTCATAGTTTCTCCATTTGGGAAGCGAAACCAAAGAATCTTCTCCCATCAATAAAACAAATTCCCGGCCGGGATAAGTGTCGGATAGGTGTGTGAGGGTGACAATGGTATAATTGGGTTTAGGCAATTGAAATTCTACATTTGAAACATTGATTTTGGTGTATGGTTCGGTGGCCAGCCGTGCCATATATAAACGATGATAGTCTTGAAGCAAGTTACTGCGTTTTTTCAATGGATTTTGAGGTGTCACCACTAATTGAACTTCATCCAAATCCGTATGTTCGGCAAAAAAATTAGCCAAAATCATGTGTCCGGTATGAACAGGATTAAAACTCCCGAAAAAAAGTCCCGTTTTTTTCATTTCCCGATAAACTCACTGATGATTTGGTATGCCTTTTCCACAGCCAGGTCCAAATTTTCATTCAACAGAATATAATCAAAATAAGGTGCCTCATTCATTTCTTTCCTGGCTTTTTCCAATCGCAATCTGATTTTTTCTTCCGCTTCCGTATTTCGTTCTCTCAATCTCTTTTCCAAATCTTCAAACGAAGGAACTTGCACAAAAATACTGATGGTTTCTTGCGGAAACATCTTTTTGATATTTTTTCCACCTTCCACATCAATATCAAAAATGATATTTTTTCCTTCTTTTCTTAAACGCTCAATTTCCGATTTAAGTGTGCCGTAATAATGGTCGGGATACACTTCTTCCCATTCCACAAAGGCATTTTCTTCAATTTTTTGCTTGAATGCTTCGGGACTGATAAAATAATAATGCTTTCCGTGTTCCTCATAATCCCGCTTGGGGCGCGATGTGGCCGAAACCGAAAACGCCAAATTCAATTCGGGAAAGTCCATCAACCTGCGAACAATACTTGTTTTTCCACTACCCGATGGCGCCGAAAAAACAATCAGTTTACCTTCTTTTCCGGTTTTCATATGTTTCATACAAGCCTTTCAAAATATAGATGCTAAAATTAGAAAATATAATTGAAAATACCTTGCAGGCATACCAAACACCGTTCCTCTTCATTCCTTCTGTCTTCTTATTTCCATATTATTTTCAGGGCGCCCAGTGGCGTGCTCCGTTTAAATCTTTTTCGGCCCGCTCGGTTTTTGGCAAGTCACGGCTGCGGGGTCTCCTCGTCGTGGCTCGGAGCCTCCTCGCCGTGGCCAAAAAATCCGGCGGGCCTTCAAAAGGATATCACTGCGCCCGCCGGCGCGGAGAGATTTCTCGTAGTTCCGGATATTAAATAGGTTTTCTTCCAATGAAATGAATTCCAAGCTCTACTCAATGAATGAAGATAAATTTTGTCCTGAATCATATTTTTATGATTAACATCATGTTTTTTTATTTTTCCGTTAAATTTTAAAGGTAAAATGAACATTTTTAATTCATGAAATCACCCCGAAGGGTGATGTTTTATCTACACTTTGTTCATATTTTTATATAAAAAACCACTTGCCATGAAAACATTAAACGTATTCTTAAACCTACTTCTTCTGATTTGTTGTACGGCACTTTCCTCATCTCTTTATGCCCAATGGACACAAATGGGAGGTGATATAGACGGAAGTACCGCATATGACAATCTCGGATGGTCTGTTTCGCTTAGTTCGGACGGACACACATTGGCCATAGGTGCGCCAAGCGGAAACGGTCAAATTGAAGGATATGTACGGGTGTTTGAATGGAACGGAAATGCTTGGAACCAAAAAGGAACCGATTTGATAGGAGAAGCCATAGATGACGGCTTCGGACGATCGGTTTCACTCAGTTCCGACGGAAATACACTAGCCATTGGAGCCCCCTACAACGACGGCAATGGAAACAGTTCGGGACATGTAAGAATTTTTACCTGGAACGGAACCGGTTGGATACAAAAAGGCAATGATATTGACGGTGAAGCATCAACCGATTTTTCAGGTGATGCAGTATCCATTAGTGCAAACGGGAATACGGTGCTCATCGGAGCTCCAGGCAATAATGGTAATGGACCGAATTCAGGTCATGTACGGGTTTTTCAGTGGAACGGAACAAGCTGGATACAAAAAGGTAATGATATTGACGGTGAAGCCGCAGACGACCTTTCAGGTGATGCCGTTTCCATCAGTGCCGACGGAAATACAATTGCCATCGGTGCTCCTCATAATGACGGAAGTAATACTAATGCAGGACATGTACGCGTTTATCAATGGAATGGAACAAACTGGGTACAAAAGGGTAATGATATTGATGGTGTGGGAAACTTTACTTCGGATAGATCCGGGCAATCTGTTTCACTGAGTTCAGATGGAAATACAGTGGCTATAGGTGCGCCGGGGTATGATGGAGTAAATGGTTACAATTCCGGTCATGTTAGGGTTTTTCATTGGAACGGTACAAGTTGGATACAAAAAGGCAGTAGTATTGACGGTGAAGCAACAAATGATTATTCCGGTATTTCGGTTTCATTGAGTTCGGATGGAAATACCGTG
>JALVDN010000024.1 GCA_027008965.1 Flavobacteriales bacterium
ACAATTTGGAAATCCCTCTGATTTTCAAATAGCTTTCCAAATCATCGTTAGTGGCTTCAAAAGCCGAATATCCGTCATCCGTCTCACCCGTTCCTTTGAGAAAAACTTTTTGAATGGATGAAATGTTTAATGATTCGGGGAATTTTGCTCCGTGGGTTCCACGAATACAATGAGGTGGCCATTTTTCAAAATGTTTGGTAACGGCAGGATGCCAATCTTTGGATGCCAAAACCACTTTAAATCTTTCTTGTAATTTATTGATAGGCGCAATCACTTCATCACCCCGTGGAACAGCCAATGCTCCTCCGGGTAAAAAATCATTTTGTACATCTACAATAAAAAGGGCCGCATTTTTCATTTGCTTAAAAATTTTTGTATGAGTGTTTGTCTTAAATCAAAAAGTTTTTTACTTATACCGACTTTGTAAATGTGAGGATTTTCAAAACGTTTGGTTTCTTCCGGAACCCTTTTCAAGCGTTTTTTTCTAAATTCCGAAATTCGATGTACGTCTTCTTCAATATTCAAAATTTTTCCGTTCCGCATCACCGGATGCCTCAGTTTTTCATATTTTAAATTTTTAATGGCTGTGTTTTTAAAAGCATAATCCGGATGATAAATTATATCCACCTCATCTATTTTTTCACCTTCCAAAATAATCGCATCTCTATAAAACATATTTTTATCATCATATATACGATATAATTCTTTGTTTCCGGGAAGTGATATCTTGGCTATGTCTTCTGAAATCTTCAATCGGGGTTGTCCGTCGAACCATGCTAATTTATATACACCGTCCAATGCCGGGCATCCTTTTGAAACAGCAAGTTTGGTGCCCACACCGAACCCGTCTAGCTGAGCCTTTTGCAGATTTAAACTTCTTATCAAAAATTCATCCAAAGAGTTGGATGCAATGATTTTGACATACTTCAATCCCGCTTCATCCAGCATTCTTCTGGCTTGTCTGGACAAAAATGCCATATCGCCGCTATCAATCCTGATGGCATGTAGTTTATAACCTTCCCGCTCAAGTTCTTTAGCCACTTGGATAGCATTCGGGACCCCTGATTTCAACGTATCATAAGTATCCACAAGCAAAGTGGCTTTATCCGGGTAAACTTGGACGTAAGCCCTGAACGCTTGTAATTCATCATCAAAAGCTTGAATCCAGGAATGTGCCATGGTGCCTATGGCTTGTAAATGATACCTTCTGGCGGCTTCGGTGTTGGAGGTTCCTATTGCTCCACCTATTACTGCCGCTCTTGAAGCATGAAGTGAAGCCCATCCTTGAGCTCTTCGCAACCCGAAATCCATGAAACTTTGATGGGGTTGAAGAACGCTTTCTATACGAGACGCACGGGTGGCAATGAGCGATTGAAAGTTAAGAAAATTAAGCAAAAGACTTTCAATAAGTTGGGTTTCTATAATACTCCCTCGGACGGTTACAACAGGTTCATTATTAAAAATAATTTCACCTTCACGTGGGGCTATGATTTCACCGCGAAATTTGAAGTTTTGCAAATAAGACAAAAAAGCGGGCTTAAATCCCAAGCGCTCTAAATAGTCCAATTCTTCTTCGGAATAGATGAAACTTTCCAGGGCATGAAGCAAATCGCTTAAACCCGCAAAAACCACGTAACCGTTTCCACAGGGCATGGAACGGAAAAAATAATCAAACACCGCTTTCTTTTCATGCATTCCATTATAGTAATAGGCTTGCGCCATCGTAAGCTCGTAAAAGTCAGTGTACAGCCCGTAGTTTGTTAATAATCCGGCTTTTTTCATTGGAATCTTTATTTTTTCATGAGCTCCTCTATCTCATCCGCTTCAATGGGAATGTCAGCCATCAAATTAAACGGTTCTCCTTCCTCCTGAACTACATAATCATCTTCCAATCTGATTCCGAACCCTTCTTCCGGTATATATATCCCAGGTTCAACCGTAAGTACCATTCCCGGTTGAATGGGTTCTTCCAAGATGCCATAATCATGTGTATCCAATCCGAGATGATGTGAAGTTCCATGCATAAAATATTTTTTATAAGCCGGCCATTCCGGGTTTTGATTTTTCACCTCATACAATGTAAGAAGCTTTAATTTGATTAATTCCTCCGTCATATATTCTCCGACGATTTTGTGATATTCAGGAATGGTAATGCCAGGCTTAAGCAATCTGGCTGCCTTGTTTTTTACACGTAAAACGGCGTTATACACTTCTTTTTGCCGGGGCGTGAATTTTCCATTGGCAGGAATGGTTCTTGTGAGATCGGAAGACCAATTGCCGTATTCGGCGCCTACATCAATGAGGACCAAATCACCATCTTTTATAATTTGATCATTTTGAATGTAATGCAACACATTAGCATTGGCTCCCGAGGCTATGATGGGCGTATAGGCAAATCCTTTGGAACCTCTACGTAGAAACGCTCTCGCAAACTCGGCTTCTATTTCATATTCAAATAACCCGGGTTTCATCACTTGAAGAACATGTATAAAACCCGCTTTGGTTATATCACAGGCTTTTTGAATTTGGCTTATTTCTTCAGGCTCTTTGATAGAACGCAAACGTTGAAGTATCGGATTACTTCGTTCGTATTTATGGGCCGGAAATTGTTGTTTGGCCCATTTGATAAACCTGTCCTCACGTGTCTCCACCGGATTATCCGCACGATAATGTTCGTTTAAATTAAAATAAATGTGTTCTGCATATCGCATGAGGTTTTTGAAAATGTTTTCAAATTCATGCGTCCAAAATATGGTTTGGATTCCGGTAAGCTCACGGGCCTTTTCTTTAGTCAATTTTTCACCCTCCCAGACTTTTATATGGTCATTGGTTTCTCTCAAAAAAAGAATCTCTTTGAATTTATCTTCAGGCGCATCGGGAAATAGTAAAAGGATGGATTCTTCTTGATCTACACCGGTCAAGTAAAAAATATCCCTGTGTTGTTGGAAAGGAAGCGTGCTGTCTGCACTTATGGGATATATATCATTTGAATTGAAAACAGCAATGGATGAAGGTTTGAGATGTGCAACAAATTTTTTTCTGTTTTTTTTATATAATTCGGCAGGAAGAGGTTGATATCTCATAATTATTAGTTTTATTCAAAGGTATTAAATCATAAAGAAATAAACCTGATGATTCTAATATTTTTTAAAGAAAAAGCCACCCTCATGGGGCGGCTTTTATAATCTAAAGAAATGAATATCACTCTTTGATTAACTTATAGGTTCCTTTAACATCATCCATATAAACATTCATTAAATATATTCCTTTGGGTAGTTGAGTAATATTGATTCTACCTTCTTTATTTATGTTTTCGGCAGTATATATAACCTGTCCTGCCAAGGTTGTAATTTCGATTTTGGTAATGTCTTTATCGGCTTGGAAAGTAATTTCTCCATTTGTGGGATTAGGGAAAAATCCAAAACCTTGCGCTTCCAAGTCTTCTATACCGACATTAGGATTATAAGCACATACACCAATTTCTCCATACGCATTATTTCCATATTCCCATACTCTGATGTAAACGGTTTCTCCGGGTGTTCTACCGGTCAGATCTATTTTTGAGAATAATCCTGCTCCACCGTCATCATTACATTCTATAAGTGTTAAGTTTGAACAATCTCCACTATATACAGCCATTCCCGTATCACTCACACCACTTCCTGATACAGAAGAAGTTTCGATGGTTAAGTTTCCATCCTGAGGAACAACCGCCGAGAACCATAAATCTCCACCATTATAACTTGCACAACCGGGGCTAGGAACGCCCGAATCGGAAGCCGCACTATTGTCGGCAGTAACAGGGTTACATGATGCCGAAACACTCAGAGCAATGGCACCGCTACATACATCATTAGCGGGAGGATTAGGGCCTTCTTCCAATACAATTGTAAAGTCTCCGGCATTAAAATCATCATGCCAAACTTGTAGAATATAAGTTTGACCCGGCGTTAATCCAGAAGCAAGTTTCACGGAACTGTTTCCGAAACAGTTGATTTCATTACCATTACAAGCATCGTAAATGGCGGCTTCAATGGATGAACCGTTTGCTCCACCGGTTATAATTTTAACACTTCCATTTGAAGGAGCAGTAAAGGAATAGAACAAGTCTAAATTAGTTCCGAAACTATCACATGATGTGTGCCCCATACTACTTTGGGTTGCCGCCAAAGTTGAAGCATTGGTTTCATTTCCGGCTCCACCACCGGCAGGATAAACTGTTAAGTTTTCTGCATTTGAACAGTCGTCATTAGGTGGACCTGAAGGACCTTCTTCCAATACAATTGTAAAGTCTCCGGCATTAAAATCATCATGCCAAACTTGTAGAATATAAGTTTGACCCGGCGTCAATCCAGTAGCAAGTTTCACGGAACTATTTCCGAAACAGTTTATTTCATTACCATTACAAGCATCGTAAATGGCGGCTTCAATAGATGAACCATTGGCTCCACCTGTTATAATTTTAACACTACCATTTGCTGGAGCAGTGAAAGAATAAAATACATCCAAATTGGTTCCGAAACTATCGCATGATGTATGAGCCATGGAACTGGGTGTGGCACTTGTTGTTGAAGCGTTGGTTTCATTTCCGGCTCCACCTCCGGCAGGATAAACTGTTAAGTTTTCTGCATTTGAACAGTCGTCGTTAGGCGGAGGTGGTGGAGTTTCCTCCAAAGCTACAGTAAATTCACCTTTATTAAAATCATCATGCCAAAGTTGAAGGATATATGTTTGACCAGGGGTGAGTCCTCCGGCTCTTTTATGTGTTCCTGTCCCAAAACAATAAAGTTCATTTCCGTTACAAGCATCATAAATAGCCGCTTCAATATAAGCTCCATTCGCTCCTCCTGTTAAGATATCAACAGAACCTCCCGAAGGCGCAGTAAAGGAATAAAACACATCCAAATTTGTACCCGTATTATCACATGAAGTTTGTGCCATGGAACTGGGCGTTGCATCAAAAGTATCTCCAGGCGTTTCATTACCTGCAGAACCACCTACCGGGTAAACCGTCAAATTGATTGCATTGGCACAATCATCATTGGCAGGGGGAGGTCCGGCGGTTCTGCCTGTTGCAGGGCCGGCCCATGCACTTAGATTGTAGGTTCTACACATGGTTCGAACATATACATCATAGTAGGTGGCAGGGTTAAGTCCCGTAATTTGATATGATGTTCCGGTTACTTGAGTGGGAGTAGCCGTAGTAGGATCAAATCCTTGAGGCCCCCAAACAATTTCATAATCATCAACACCAGATATACCATCCCATGAAACATCTAAAGTGGTTTGTGTATATGCATCAATACTTACATTTTGAGGGGGATTACAATAAGGCATATTTTGAACGGTAAAATCATCCACATAAAAATCATGTGCATGGTCTCCAGTATATTTAAAAGCAATGTAAACGGTTTGTCCGTCAAAAGAACTCAAGTCAAAAGCGGCTTCATTCCATTGATTCCATGTTGTATATACCGCCGGATCAAATTCGGCTAACTCGGTGAAATCTCCGGGATTTTGAATGGGATCATTTGAACCGCTTGATATAAAAACTCCCGAGTAGTTATAAGCATAAGACCATTTTTCCCTCCAATAAAAAACCAATTCTTGACTGGATCCCACAACAATGGGAGGAGAAACAATCCATGAAGTGGATTCTTGAGCAATATCTTCTCCCATGTGCGCCAAAAAATTCTCTTGACTTCTGGCAATACCTGCATCCTGAACAACTACAAATCCCGGGTCATCATTTTGGGTTGTA
>JALVDN010000025.1 GCA_027008965.1 Flavobacteriales bacterium
TTTTTCCCACGGGATCTCATACATTTTATTGTAGAGAGAAGCCACGCTTTTGATGTTCCTTAGATGAGCAATGGGGCGCAAAACTCGTAGTGCGGTTCGTAGTTTTAAATTGGCTTTATACAAAAATCCGAGATCACCGTAAAATTCCACCGCTCTTATCAAAGTGCGGGGTTTTTGTCCGCCCAGTTCCAACACTTCTTTTGCCAACACTTTTTCCAGGCCTTTAAAAGTGGTGGCAATCATCTTAAAATTTCCTTCGGGTATTTTTTTCATCCGATTTTGATTTTTTCGCCCAAATATTTGGGTTGTTTACCGGTTAAAACATCCCATACGGCAAGTGCCCGTGCAAACATTTCCCGGACTAAAATTTTTAATCGGCTTTTCCCGCCCGGAGACTTGGCTTTATATCCGATAATTTCCATATTATTTTTTCTTCCGATGAAAATAGCTCGACGAATGTGAAAATCTTGCGAAATGACCAATAAGGTATCCAAACCGAAAACTTTTTTGGCTCTCAAAACGGAGTCATAGGTCCTGAACCCTGCATAATCCAACACAATTTTATCGGCCGGAATGCCGCTTTTTATTAAATCTTTTTTCATGGTTTCGGGTTCATTGTAATATTTGGTTGAATTATCGCCGGAGATAAGGATATAATCGATTTTCCCGTTTTTGTATAAATCTTCCGCGGCATGCAGCCGGTATTTATAAAAAAGATTATGTGATTTTTTGACGGTATACTTGGATGTACCAAGTACCATTCCCACTTTTGTTTTGGGAACTTCTTGCAGGTTATCATAAACATAGCGAGTGGTGTTGAAATGAATATAGAAATAGTTAATGATCAAAAAAACAAACAGCCCAAAAAAACTCTTTCTTAGAATGCGTAAAAATTTTTTCATCACCACTTTTTGCTACGGACTTGATGCAATATAACCAAAATCCTGCAGGAAATCAGGGTAAAATAACAGTTCCTTTTCCGTTTTTGAGCCCTTGAAAATCAGTTATAATGGAAGGTTGCCCGGACTGTTCGGTAAATTTCTTGGCAGCCAACACTTTGGGGAGCATATTTCCCTCTCCAAAGGCTTTTTGTGCAATCCATTTGTCTAACTCTTTCACACTCACTTCATACAAAGCTTGCTGTTGAGGAGTTCCATAGTGTATATAAACGTTCGGAACGTCGGTTAGAATGATAAAACTTGAAGCTTGAATATCTTCCGCCAAAACCGAAGACGCCAAATCTTTGTCAATAACCGCTTCCACCGGCCGGTATTTTCCGTTTTTATGCACAACGGAAATACCCCCACCCCCTGCAGCGATGACTACAAAATCATTTTCCAACAATTGTTTAACCGCATCTATATTGACAATTTTTTGAGGGACGGGCGAAGGCACAACCCTGCGCCATCCTTTTTCTCCGCTTTTAATTTCTTCTTTGAAAACCCATTTTTTTTCGGACTGAAATCTTTCTACGTCTTCCCAATCATAATAAGTCACTCCAACTCTTTTAACGGGATTTTGAAAAGCCGGATCATCTTCGCTCACTTCAACCATACTGACAAGTGAGGCAACCGGAATATTTTTTTTGCGTTCCATGGCTAAATTCCGCCATTCACTTTCTATCAAATAGCCGATTTCTCCTTGCGTATCCGCCACCAGGACGTCAAGCGGATAAACGGGTGTGTCATACACTTGTTTGCCGGCGTCTTCTTTCAATAGATGAACCCCTACTTGCGGGCCGTTTCCATGGGTGATAACCAGACGTTTACCTTGTTCAACCAACGGGAAAATATTTTTAAGCGCTTGGCGGACATTGACACGCATTTCTTCAATTTCACCTTTTTGTCCTCGTTTAACCAATGCATTTCCTCCCAGAGCTACTACAACAATATCTTTATTCATATCATTTGAAATTTAAAGGGACACAAAAAAAGGAAATTTTGATGAAAACGCCAAAAACTTTAAAATGAATACATTGCGCCGGCCATCACCCTAAATCCGAATACGGGATAAGCATGATAAAGTTGATAATTATTATTCAGCAGATTATTCCCTTCAGCAAATATTCTAACCTGTTTACTCCATACATAATCCAAGCGTAGGTTTAAGTCGGTAAAAGCATTGGCTTTCAGCACTGTATTGCCTTGTGAATAGTAACGCGGCCCGACATAAAAAGTTTGGGTTTGAAAACGGAATTTTCCTGCATGAAATCTCAATAACCAAGAGAGTTTATACTCGGATTTGTTCCAAGCTTTGGTTGCAGTGGAAGGATTGTATTGATAGTAATCAAACAAAATTTTGGTTTCAAATTTCTCGGGAACCACATAGGACAAAGAAGGTGAGAAATAATAGTAATCCATAGAAGTATCATAAACGGGTGAAAGCGCCAATCCGTCGGGTGAGGAATTCAAATTCATTAACAAAGCGTTCTTTTCGTTGGCTACCCCCAATCGCAAGTCATAAACCACTCTTCCGCCTATGTTTCCTTTAAAACCTCCGAAAAAATGATAGGTTATCAAAGAAGGCAATAAAGGAACATTGGGATAGATATAAATACTTTCGTTCAAAAGATTTGAATAAGCATGATTTTTTAATCCTCCTTCATAATTCAAGTAAACGGTTAAAAGTTCATAAATCATATGATACTGAACTGATATTTCCGGGAAAAATTGAAAATTCTCGTATAAATCTTCTCTGTTTTGATAATACAAGGCGGCTCCAACGTTGAATAAAAATCTTTCTCTTTCGAATTGAACGGAAGGAGTTAGTGAAACAAAGTTGTTGTTATAGCTTCCGGTTTGATTATTTCCATTAACCCATCCCGCATGCAAAGGAACTTTTAAAGAAAGACCGGATATTGGAAATTCGGGAGAAATATTAAAATCCAAAACATGTTCTTGCAAAGCCGAAGGACCGGCAAGAAAATTATAATTCAACCCTATTTCACGAACATTAAAATCGTCTATACTGAGTTTATTATCCCATCCTATCCGGTGAAAATGAAAAGGCGAATTTACCTTTGAAAAAGGCAGAAGGGTATCTCTGTATAACGAGTTTTTCAAGTTATATGAAATTTGTCCGGTGTATGTAAGTTTATCTCCTTCACCGATGATGTCACCGTGTAGATTCAAATCTGTCAAACGGTTAAAACTCAAAGTATCCAATGAAGATGGGCCGTTATAAAAAAAATTAACACCCGCTCCTGCTTTCCACACATCCGAAAGTTCATGCAGATAGTGTCCTTGCAAACGCAATGATTTTCTGTTTCCTACGGAAAAAGCAACGTAACCGTCTCGGGGTTGAAAACTTTCTCTTTGAACCAACGGGCGAACCAATTTTCCTTGCTCCGCCATATAAGTGGATACGGCTTGTATTTCCAACGGATTATATTCCACCGGCCGTTTTTCAAAGCTTTCATCTGAAATAACCGGGGGATTTATTTCCATTTTATCGGCGTCTTTCACGGTGGGTTGATAAGATTTAGTCACCGTCACGGTTTCTGACGCTATGCTGTCCCTTTTTTTCTGTCCCCATGCAACAAAAGGAATCAAAACAGCCAAAATCCAATAGTTATATGTTTTGTTTAATCTCATCTTATTGATTTTTTGAAGTATCTTCATTTTTTATTTCGTTCAATAAATGTTGTGCTTCTTGAATTATTTCAGGATATTTATCAAAACGTTTAATAATATTTTCCAAGATATAAGTGGCATTAAATAAATCGCCCTTGGCTCGCATATTTTTAGCCATCACAATCAAAGCTTTTCCGCCCCAATATTTTTTGGAAGGATATTTTTTTGATAGTGCGGCAATGGTTTTATTGGATTTGTCATATTGACCATCTTTATGTTCAAACAAGGCTTTATGATACATAGCCTCGGCGGCAATGGACGGATTGGAACTTTTGGTCAGTTTGTTATACAGTTCTTTGGCGGTTACATCATCCCCGTTTTTCACGGCGGCGCGGGCCAAAATCGATTCGGCTTCTTCTTTCATCCGGGCACTGGCTTTGGGATGATTCAACACTTTTTGGGCATAAGCCATAGCTTGCAAATCATCACCCTTCTGTTCATATATTTTCATCAAGTTGGAAATGGAAAAGAGTATATCATCATCGGTTTGGGCCAAATCTTCCAATTTTTCCAAATGTTTAAGCGCTTGGTCGTCTCTTCCGTGTTTTAAATCTTCCAACGCCAAATAGCGAAGCGCTTCTACGGTGTATTCGTTTTCCGGTTCTCCGGCTATTTTTTCATAGTAGGCATAGGCTTTATTTTTTTCTCCTTTTTGATCATGAATTTTGGCCAGGTAGCGATATGCTTTGACCTTGTATATGCCTTGCGGGAATTTTTTCAAATAGGTTTCAAATGCTTTTTGTGCCGCATCCCGGTTTTGCTCAAAATATTTTTGTTCGGCGGCTTCAAAAATTTCGTTTTCCAGTCCGGAAGTTTCCACATTCAGTCCTTTCACGCCTTTGATAAAGGCCAAATATTCATCAATGTTGTTTTCATCAATGTAAATATTTTTCAGGTAGTCGGTGGCCTCCAATGCCTCCGGTGTTTGCGGATGGTTTTTGATGAGTTTTTTAAAGGTGGTTTTGGCCGGTTCATTACGGTTGGTATTGTAGTATGCCAATCCTTTTTTGAGCAACGCAATAGGAATATACGGACTTTCCGGATGTTTGTTGATCAATATGTCAAAGGTTGAAACGGCATTGTTATATTGGCCTAAATTCAAATACGTATTGCCCAATTGATACAAGGCATCATCCGTAAGTGGCGACTTGGGATATTTGCGCAAAAACTTTTTCAGTTCTTCTATTTTCTTTTTAGGCCGTGAAACAAATCCATAGCTCACCGCCTTTTGATAAAAAGCATAATCCGAGTTGTAGCCGGGCAATTGAATGGCTTTGTTATAGGCTTCCATGGCTTGCCAATATTTTCTTGTGGCAAAATAGCTGTCGCCCAGTCTGAGCAAAGCATCTTTTTTAAGCTTGGCATCGGGAAAGTTATCTAAATATTGTTTGAAATAAGGAGCCGCCTTCTCATATTGTTTGAGTTTGAAATAAGTATATCCCATATTGTAGGGAAAAATCTTGTTTTCAAATACCAAATCCTCACCGGCTTGCAATTCATAAGCTTTATATTCGGTCAAAGCGTCCTCATATTTTCCCAGGCGATATAAACTTTCTGCCTTCCAAAAAACGGCTTTATCACGATATTTTTTATCTTTTCCATGTTTCAACGACAAATCAAAATATTTGATAGCATCCTTGTATTTCCCTTCATTGAACAGTTCCATGCCTTTGAAAAAAGCCACTTTTTGATATTCGGGGCGGTCTTGCATTCTGTTGGCTTCCATAGCTTTCAAGGCCGCATCATAATTGCGTGATGTCAAATAGGAACTCACCAATAAGTTTTTCAATTCATCCCGGCGGACACTCTCCGGAAAAGTTTGTAAATATCCCTTCACCGCATCATCTAACGTCTCATAAGGACTTCCGATTTCATAGGCCAGTTTGATATATTGATACCATCCGTCTTCTTGGATTCGCTTGTCAAAATCCATTTCCGAAACTTTTTTGAAAGCGTTCAAGGCCTCGGCTTTGTTACCGGATTTCAAATAACATTTAGCCAAATGATAATAGGCATTTTGCGATAAAGCATCGTTTCCGCTTACGATTTTATTGAAGTAAGGAATGGCCTTTTCACAATCTCCTTTTTGGTAATAAGCAAAACCCAATTCATAATAATCCTTCGGCGCCCATTTTCCTTTCTTTCCCTTGTAGGCTTTCAAATAAGGAATAGCCTTGTCATATTGACCCAAATTAAAATAAGAAGACCCGATGATTTTGGCCAATTCGGACTTCTCTTTTCCACGTGAGCGCTTATAAATTTTGAGTGCTTCCTCAATAGCTTTTTCAAATTGTCCGGAGCGGTAATACATGTCCGCATTATAGTAGGGAATATTTTTTTGGTAAGATTTTTTGTTTTTCACTTGAGAGAAATAGCGTTGCGCCTGCACCAAATTATTCTTCCGGTAGGCAATATATCCCAAATAATAACGCGCTTCATCACCATAACGCTCCGATTTTTCCAACGACTTAAAAGCCCTTCGCGCTCGTGATAAATTCCCCTCCTTCAACAAAATATAGCCTTCATAAAGCGATAGCCTCTCCCTGTCATCTTGGCTCAACTGATAAACTTCCATATTATCAATCAATTCCCGGACCTTGTCCAAACGGTTTTGCGCAAAATAATAATCCACCGCGTGCATCATCACCACATTCCGGTAGGGCGAATAAGGATATCGGTTCAAATAAGCTTGCACACGCCCGGGAACATCAGGCTGTCCGGTCTGCACGGCAATTTCCAGCAAATAAAAATCCACATCTTCTTTGAATTTATCCGTTTCGGGCTGTTTTTTCAAAGCCTCAAAAATTTCCCGTGAAGCCCGGTAATTCCGGTTTTCAAACAAACGCACCCCTTCGTCATACCGGTCCGTAACCGATTGATGCACATACGGAACCTGGGCCTGCATCATGGCCATCAAAAAAAGCAACCCCGATAGAAAGCGAAATTTCATACAATCAAATTTTTATGGATGATACTATAACGCTCTAAAGATAATCAAAAGTATATTCACTCGCCAGACAATAAAAAACAAATTGAAAGAAAACATTTTATAAAAATTCCGGGAGCCCCTGTGGGTCTCCCTCCATGCCTCCGGGAGCCAAAGGCTTCCCGGTCAACAAATCCGACACACACGCCTTTGTCTCCCTCCGGACTTCGCAAGCCGGCCCGCCTCCGCTAACGCTCCGGCGGGCGTCTTGCTCCGTGACGCCTCCAAGCCCTTCGCCCTTCGCTTCGCTCCGGGCTCCGGTCTTTTCGGCGGGCCGGTGAGCCGGACAAAGCCGTCTCACCTCATGCGGCGGGAGAGCCTGCGTCAAGGCTTGTCTCCCCGCCGGATTAAATGTTTTTAACTACAACACCCTAAACCTCTTCCCCGGAAGCGATTGCACCACACCGTTGAGCTCCATCATCATCAGCAGTTGAGCCGTTTTGGAAACAGGCATTTGAACCGACAGGGCAATAATATCCAAATGCTCGGGCCCTTGCCGTGAAAGGAAATCATAAATGCTTTGTTCGTCTGCGCTTAAATCTTTAAAAACGCTTGTTTGCACCGGCCGCGATGAAGTTTCCGGTTCTTTTTCGGGTTTTTTCCACCGGAGGGTTTCGGGAATTTGGCGCGGTTCAAGCAAAGCTTGAGCTATGTTTTTTCTAATTAGTTCATTACATCCCATGCTATAAACGTCATCTATTCTTCCCGGAACGGCAAACACTTCCCGGTTATAAGAAAAAGCCATTTCGGCTGTGGTCAATGATCCGCCCTTGATACCCGATTCCACCACCACCGTTCCGTCACTGATGCCGGCCACAATACGATTGCGCTTCACAAAAAAACGCGGATCGGTTTTTTCATACGACCAATATTCGGTCAAAATAACCCCGTTTTCCACAATTCTGTCCGCCAATTTTTGATTGGCCTGCGGATAAATCTGTGTGAATGATGTCCCCATCACCGCGATGGTTTTCAACCCCGCGTCCAAGGCTTTTTGATGGGATTCGGTGTCCACCCCGTAGGCCATTCCGCTCACAATAACCGGATCATATGCTTGTATTCCGTCAATGATTTTGTGAACACTTTTTTTCCCATAAGAAGTCATCATCCTTGTGCCAACCATTGAAAGGCTTTGACGGGCCGACAAAATTTTATTTGCTCCTTTAGAAAACAAAATAACAGGCATATCCGGAACATATTTTAATTTCATCGGGTAATCCGCATCCAAAAACGATAAAATCCCGATATTGTTTCGTTGGGCATAATTCATTTCCTCTTCGGCCAAATGAAAAAGATTAAAATTTTTTATTTCGGAGGCAATGATTTTCCCCGAAATCTTTTCCAAATCTTTCTTTTGGGCTTTGAAAACATTTTCAGCCGTTTCAAAAACACGCAACAATTGTTTGATTTTGATACTCCCCAATCCTTTGACACGGGTGAGTGACATCAGAAAAAACAAGTCGTCCTTCAAGCTTAAAAGTTTTTTTATATTTGGCTAAAATAAAGAAAATTTATGCGAAGGATAAAAAGGTTTATCGGAATTTTGTTGCTTGGACTTTTTTTGCCCGCCGGCGCACAGGAAACAGATTATTTTGAATGGGCCAAACAGATGGAAATCATGGCATCGGCTTTGGAGCAACTCATGAATAACTATGTGGAAGAACCGTCGCCCGATAAACTCATGTCGGAAGCCCTCAAAGGAATGCTCTCCCAAACCGACCGTTTCACCAACTTCTATGACGAAGAACGCATGTTTGAACAACGCCTCAGGCGTTTGGGAAAATCATCGGGTATCGGTGCAACCGTCAAAAACAAAAAAGAAGGCTTGAGCATCCGGGAAATTTTCAAAGGCTCTCCGGCCGAAAATGCCGGACTTCAAATTGGCGATTTAATCATTGAAATAAATGATAAACCTCTAAAAGATTTAAATTTCAACGAAAAAATGGCCCTTATCAAGGGGAAACCCGGTTCGGAACTGACCTTGAAAATAATACGTCAAGGCAAAACCCGTAAGATCAATTTGACACGTCAAGTTTTTGAAAGAAAGGCCGTAACGTTCTACAAATTATTAGACCGAAACATCGGATATGTCAAATTGGACAAATTTACAAAAAATGCATCCCTCGAGCTCAAGGAAGCCATTGTGGAACTGAAAGAACAAGGAGCCGAAAAACTCGTTTTGGATTTGCGAAACAATCCCGGAGGCCTGTTGGACCAAGCCATTAAAATTGTCAATTTTTTTATTCCCAAAGACAGTTTGGTGGTTTACACACGCGGAAGATTTTCCAACTACAACAAAACCTATAAAACCAAAAATCTCCCTTTGGATGAAAAAATACCTTTGGTGGTTCTCATCAACAAAGGAAGCGCATCGGCTTCCGAGATCGTATCCGGAACCTTACAAGACTATGACCGTGCCGTGATTGTGGGTGACACAAGCTATGGAAAAGGACTTGTGCAACGATTTTTCCCTTTGCGATATGGAACCTATATCAAAATCACCATCTCCAAATATTATATTCCCTCCGGACGTCAAATTCAAAAAATTGATTATTGGCATCGCGATAAGCAAGGTAGAACCAAACACTACAAAACCGATAAAAGTAAAATTTTCCACACCTCCAAAGGAAGAAAGGTTTATGAGCACGGCGGCATCACTCCCGATGTAATCATTCGTCCCGATACCTTGCCCCCCCTGGTAAAAAGTTTAGTCAAAGAAGACTTGATTTTTGACTTCAATACCCAATATTTCTACAAGCATCCGCAACCCGATTTGAGCGATGAAGAAAAAATCTACAATCAATTTTTGGATTACGTCAAACAAAACCAAGACAAAATCAAAACCCCGGCCGAAAAAGAACTTGAAAAAACCTTGAAAAAAGCCAAGAAAGAAAAATGGCCCGAAGATTTGCTAAAAGCCCTGCGTCATACCAGCAAAACCCTCAACCGTGAACAAATGGCCGGATTGGAAAAAAACGAAGCCTTGAAAAAAATCATCATCCAACGAATCATTTCGGATCTTTTGCTGAGATATGAAGGAAAAAAAGCCCGTAAAGAATACCTCTTGGAACACGACAAAGTTCTATCGGGCGCTTTGGAAATCCTGAACAATATGAAACGTTATCATCAAATACTAAACCCGTAAAAACATGGAAAATTTCCTTTGGCTTGTGGCCGGATTAATTTTGTTGGTTTGGGGTGGCGAATTGCTGGTGAAAGGAGCGGTGGCGCTCTCGCTCAAAGTCAAACTCTCAAGAATGGTCATCGGGATGACCGTGGTTTCTTTTGCCACTTCGCTTCCCGAGTTGATTGTCAGTTTGATGGCGGGCTTATCCGGTCACCCCGATATTTCATTGAGCAACGTTGTGGGTTCCAACATTGCCAACATCGGACTGGTTTTAGGATTAACGGCCTTGCTTATGCCCATCGCCGTCAAAAGAGTTTCCTACGTTTTCAACTGGCCCGGAATGATGATCATTTCTTTTATGTTGTATTATTTTCTCGTGAACGATCAAATGCTTTCCGCTCCCGAAGGAATGGTTTTATTTGTTTTCTTGCTTTTTTTTGTGTTTTTCATCATCCGCCACTCCTATAAAACCGGCGATGTATTGCTGGATGAAGTAAATGAGGAATTGGATAATAAACCACACGGAAAAATTATTTTTTGGTTGATTGCCGGAGCCTTTGTCCTGTGGTTGGGTTCCAAGTGGTTGCTTAATGGTGCCGTGGGTTTGGCACGTGACTATGGCATAAGCGAACGCATTATCGGAATATCCATGATCGCCGTGGGAACCAGCATTCCCGAACTGGCCGCCTCTTTGATTTCGGCCTACCGCAAAGAAAGAGACATCTCGCTAGGAAATTTAATCGGATCCAATATTTTTAACATCGGTTCGGTCTTAGGGATCACAGCCATCATTCATCCCATCGCCAACTTTGACCATGCCCTGTTGGATAAAGACATTCTTTGGATGCTATTACTTTCTTTTTTGGTTATCCCTTTGGCTTGGCTGCCGCAAAAAAATATGATCAACCGCTGGAAAGGAGCCTTGTTTTTGATTTTATACATCGTATTTATCATCACCACGTTTTCTTAAACAATTTTTTGGGCGCCTTATGGCGTGCTCCGTTTAAATCTTTTTCGGCCCGCTCGGTTTTTGGCAAGTCACGGTTGCGGGGTCTCCTCGTCCCAGCTCGGAGCCTTCTCACCGTGGCCAAAAATCCGGCGGGCCTTCAAAAGGATAACACTCCGCCCGCCGGCGCATTTTATGAATCATTTTCATTGAAAAAACCGCCGGGAAAGGCGTTTTAATTATTCCACTTTTATTAATCTCTCAATAGTTCGTGGGTTTTTAAAAATTCGAATTAATTTGTTCTTTTGAATATTAAATGTTTCTGTAGGCTCCTTATGTTTCAAGTATTTGGTATACTTAGACATGTAATTAAAACTATCAATTTTATAAAACATCGTGTCGCAAAACAAATATACCTTCTTCCCATCGGTTTTCCATTTCCCATAACTTTTCACGACGCATGTCTCTATGTGCTGTCAGCATGGAGTTCAAGTTCTGTGTTTACAATATAATTTTTATAAAAAATAAAATCCCAAAATTGAACACGATTTTTATTTACATAATGCTTTCCTAAATAGGATTGATTATTTCTGAAACAACCCCAAAGGAAATCGGAAAACAAACTAATCCATAAAAATCGGTTGATCCAATCTTTATGTGATTTCATGGTTTGTTTTGTTGGTGACTTTGACAATTAAAAATATTAAATTTTATTAAGGTTTTATAATTTATTTGTTTTGTATTGAGATTTATAAAAATAAAACTAAGAAATATAACCGCTCATTTTGATAAGAAATAATCAAAATTTTCTTTTCTAAAAATGCAAACAATGGATTACTTCTTTTTTGTCCACCCCAAGGCTGAAAAAGCGTTGTGGTGAAGTAATTTATCGTTTTATTAGCTTTTGGTTTAGAAGCGATATCTTATTCTTAGGGTGATGGTTCTTTCTTGAATATATTTGTTTTTAGAGATAGTTATTAATGGGTCTGAAAAAATAGAATTCTTCACTTGTGAGTTCAATAAATTGGTTGTATAAAATTCAAAAATAAATGGGGAGTTTTCTTTAAAATATTCTATTTTAAACTCAAGTTGAGAGTTTGGAGAGGTTTTAAAATTTGAAGTTTTTAAAATGTATATATTATATTTAAAATTAAATTTGATGTTATTAAGAATAAAAGTCAGATTAAAATAAGGCATCCATTCTCTATTGACGGAAATATCATTTTCTTGTAATAATTGTTGATGGAAAAAGCGAAAACCACTTTTTAATGTAAGAAATTTTAAAAAATTCTTATCAATAGAAAGATTTATAAAAAACATATTTTGAGTAGTTGGATGTATTGAATTTGAAATAATTGTGTAAAACTCTTCATGTAAAATATTTGAATAAAATTGAAAACTCCACTTTTTCTTTTGCAATGCAAATAAAATATTATTATTAACTGAATTTTCTTTATTATTTAAATTTATATATTTTTTAACAGCCTCGGTGTTATTAATGTATTTAACATGATTTTTAATCCTATTTATATGTTGTGAGATTTGGCTTTCATACATAAAAGTTAAACCTCGTTCTAAATTAAAGAAATGATACTTTATTTTAAGGTTATTATTCAAAGCAGGATTAATGTCAGAGTTTCCTAAAAATAATTGGTTTCTATTTATAATTAAAGCTTGATCTAAGAAACTTTTTTCTTGTGGATATTCAGGTTTTAACTCATAAGAAATTTCTAATCGACCTTTTAAAATATCTCTTTCAAAGTTTAATTTTGGAAGAATAGAAAAATTATTTTTTAGAGGTGAATTGGGAACTCCCCATACAGAATATTTAACAAAAATAGCAGATGTAATTTTACTATTTAATATTTTAAATCTAAATTGTAAACCTGGTTGATACGATTTAAAAATAAACGGAAAGTTATTCAAAGAAAATAAATTAGAATCAGTTCTTTCTGATCTAAAAAAGGCAGATGATTTAAAAAAAATACTTGTATAATTGTATTGGAAAGATGTATAAATATGAAATTTCCTTTTATATTTAAAATAGTGTTTTAAATGAATAAAATATGAAACTGATTTTTTATTTTCATTTTGATTTATATAATACAGAGTGTCAGTTTGAAAAGAAATAAAAGAAGATAAAACTGGATAATTCGACATAAATTTCAATCTTCCATTATTTATTTCATCTAATTGATACGCTATGAGTTTGATTATATTTTTTCTGTTAATTTTTTTATACCATTGGAAGGCATGTAAAACTTTGTTTTTTTGAGTATTTTGATTTTCAAATAGTAAAGAATTGGTATTAAAAAAAACTTCATTATTTTTTATTTTGAGTAATTTATGATTGATAAGGCTTAAAGTGTAAAATAAATGTTCACTAATTTTAGGCTTGTATAGAAGTTTGAACTTTCCATAGAATATATTCGCTTTTGTGGTATTGTTAGTATTAATTTTTTCAGTATCTCCGGAAAATAAGTATTGAATTTTTTGAGAAAAAGAAGTAGTAAAACGTTCATCAATATTGATTATATAAGCATTAAATTGCATTTTGGATCCTAAATCTTTATTTATTTGAAAACCGGAAAGATTTATTTTTCTAGAAAGAAAATCTTTTGAATTTGATAAAGGTAGTACGAGTTTTTTTGTTTCATCATTATAAGTATTAGTTAGCATCCGTTCCATTTTTAGCAAATCACTCATGCTAAAATTTTGTTCACCTGTATTATTATAGTCACCAATCAGGCTTAAAGATGTCTTAGGAGAAAAGTAAAAAGCTTTGGGTTGAAAAATATATTTTTCTCTTATACCACCGCCTGCTAATATGTTACCAAATACAAATCTTTTTTTATTTTTCTTTAGTTTGACATTTATTATTCCACTTGTTTTTTCAACATTTTTCATGTAGTCTATGGGGTGATAATTTTTTAAAACCTCTAAAGATTCAATGACATTGGCAGGAATATTTTCTATTGAAAACTTAGTGTCACCATTAAAAAACGGTTTGCCGTCAACTAAAATTTGAGAAATTCTTTTTCCTGCAACGATAACCTCTCCATTTTCCTTTACTATAACTCCGGGTAATTTTTTTAGTACGTTTTTTAATTTAAGTTCCTTGCCAGAAATAAATTTTTCAATTTTGTAAATTAAAGTGTCTCCCTTTTCTTTTATGGGCTTTTCGTAAGTAATTTTTACTTCATCTAAAACTTCTACATCTGGCATTAATATATAAGTTTGAAATTTGTAAGAGGTGTCTTGGATTGAAAATTTCAAGGTTTTGAACCCAATCGAAGATATTTGAACATAATATTTTATACCGCTAATGACAGAAATTTTGAAATGTCCATTTTCATTTGTTATGCCATATATTTTTTTTTGTAGAGTATCTTGTGGAATAAGTACAATATTGGAGAAAGGTACCGTATCACCAATGGTATCAACCACTTTACCTGAAAAAATAGTGATTTTTTGTGAAAAAAAGAGGGTGGTATAAAATATAATCGAAATAATTGAAAATAACTTTTTCACCTAGTTAAATGATTAATTTGACGAATACGTTCTTTTCTACCTTCTTCTGCTGTTCTAACTATACCTTTTTGGGGTCTTTTTATTTTTAATGTTTTTTTGGAGAGTTTAATTTCTACGGCTTCAATTATCCTTGCTTTAGTAGTATCCCATTTTAAAATTAATCCAGGTAAATTACCTTTTCCTAAAGGGCCAAATGGAACCGGTATATCAGGCGCAAACCATGCTATATCTCCATTGTTGGATACTGCCTTAAAGACTTTATATCCCAAAATAGTATCAGTTTCTTTTAAAACTGTCCAATTTTGGTTATTAAGAAGCGAGGTTTCTATATACCAATTATTATTTATTGGGGATTTGAATTGAACCAAATTTAAATTTTCATCTTTATTCATATAATATTTTGCTCGTCCGCCTCCTTTAAGGATGGCTAAATTAAACTCTATTTCGTTTGTGGCATCATCTAACATTTCTTCTTCCCAAAAATAAAGGCTTTCGTTTTTGTTGAATTTGAGTTTGAATCTAAAATTTTGTGCGAGCTCATATAATCTTAAGGTTCGTTCCTTAGCAATTTTATTGTATCCTTTCAAAACAGTATCTTGTTTGTAAAAATTATCAATATATTCTTTATTTAATTTTATTTGATAGATAACTGTTCCTGAAACTTGGGTATGCGCTTGTAAATTACTAAGTAAAAAAACAATCGTAAAATAAAAAAAGTTAAAATTTTTCATAATATTAAATTATATTAAGCAACCAAACACTTTTGATTTTACTCAAAAGTGTTTGGTGTTCTAAAGTTAATAAAAATTTTTAATTTTCGTCATGTAATTATTAAATCACTTCCATGCACCAATTAAAATGCAAAAGATAAGAAGACTGCCATGCAGTTGATCCATATTCATATCCATCATTACTCGCTTCTATGATGGCATAATAACGACATATTCTTCCCGGGTCTTCCGGATTTTCCTCTTTCATTTCAACATCTGATGCAAATGAATAAGAAACGGTTAAAAACAATAGTGCAATTAAACTTATTAGCTTTTTCATAATTTATAATTTTTTGGGGTTAATAAAATCAAACTAAGGTAATACATTAGCTCTTCCTTCCATGCAATCTTGATAATAATCATAATAATCTCCACCTTGTTCCACTACTTTTGTTATTGCATATCTACTGCAAAAAGAAGGATCAACGGGATAATCGGGCCTTTTAATACCTTTCATTGATGAAAGGACAACGAAAAATAATAAAATAGCCCCTGTAATTTTTACTGATTTCATTTTACTAAATTTTTAAAGGTTAAACAATTATTTTAAAGATCTCATCCGGCCCTCACGCCGGTTCAGGTTTATCATCGGGTGGCCACCCTTTCCCCGGAACGTCGTCCGGCCGCAACGACTTCCGGGTGATTTTTGTTACAAACATAATAATAAAAAAAAAATACAAGTCAAGTAAATGCAAGTTAAATTTTATTCAATGCTTTCTTTATTTTATGTTAAAATATGATTACTACTTATTTTTCAATAGTAGAACTAAAATTTTAACCGCTGAAAACAGGGAATTAGTAACGCCTTGAAACTACTTTGTATATTTATTGGATACATTTTGAATATAATTCAAATACGGGTTAACATAATGTTATTTTATTCTTAACATTATTTAACACTCAACCGCATAAACTTTCCTATGGTTTTACTGTGATTATGAAGGATTTCCGCCTTCAAAAGGATACCACTCCGCCCGCCGGCGCTTACATCAGCTTTTTAACTACATGGCATATTTGAACCGTTCATCAAACTCCAGTTTATTTCTTATAGATTGAAGCGCCTCAGCATATAATTTGAGTTGTTTCAAAGAATATTCTGCTCTTTCTCTAATCAGTGCATCGTTATCGTTTTCAGGTTTGTCTCCGTTCATCACCGAATTTACAAAACGCACAATCAAATGGTCGGGGATATATACCCACTTGGTGTTTTTATATCCGCTCACCCGCAAATCGCTGATGGGATATTGTCCGCTGATGCCCGCACTCACCGAAACCAACAAAACCGGCTTGTGTCCGGTTATATGCTCTCCGGCAAACAACGTAAGGTTTTTAATGGCAGGGGTAGCCATCCCGTTCCATTCGGGGATGACAAGGATAAAAGCATCGGCTTTTCGCATTTGTTCAATAACAGGATTCAACATGTGTTTCCATTCCGGTGTTCCGTCCCACACGCCTTGATCCCAAAGCGGTAATGGGTTTTGACCCAAATCTATCAGTTGAACTGTGTCAAAAAATTTATTTTTTTCTACGGTTTGTTTCAGATAATCCGCCACTTTACGTGATTGTGAAGGATAGCGTTGACTGGCACTGATGATGAGTAAATTCATATATTTTTTGAGCTAAAAATACAAAAAGACGCTTTAATGCTAAAAAACCAAATAAAGTTCCGGCGGGGAGACAAGCCTTGGCGCAGGCTCTCCCGCCGCAAGAGGTGAGACGGATTTATCCGGCTCACCGGATTGCCGACAAGACGTTCCGTCGGCTTGGAGGCATAACGCAGGAGACCGAAGCCGCCGAGCGAAGCGAGGCGGCAAGTGGCTCCGGAGTTTACGGAGCAAGACCCGTCAGGGGCTTGCGAAGTGCGAAGGGAGACCCGTGGGGGCTCCCGGAGCCACGAAATGAGACAAGGCTTGGAAAATGCAATGGCTCTTGAAAGCCGAAGGCTCATGAAGCAAAAGAGGTGAGCCCGGGCGGGCTCACCTCGTACACAAAATCCTCTTCTTCAAATTTTAATTATACCACACCTTGCGCTAACATGGCGTCGGCAACTTTAACAAATCCGGCAATGTTGGCGCCTTTCACATAATCCACGTATCCGTCGGGAAGTTGACCGTATTGAACACAAGAAGTGTGAATGTTGTTCATGATTTCACGGAGTTTTTGGTCCACTTCTTCACGCGACCAGTTCAAGCGCATGGCGTTTTGGGTCATTTCCAATCCGGAAACGGCTACGCCACCCGCATTGGCGGCTTTGCCCGGAGCAAACAATATGCGTGCTTGTTGGAATATTTCAATGGCTTCGGGTGTGCTGGGCATGTTGGCACCTTCGGCTACACACATCACGCCGTTGTCAACCAGTTTTTTGGCGTCTTCGGCTTCGATTTCGTTTTGCGTGGCGCAAGGCAGGGCTATGTCGGCCGGAATACCCCAAGGACGCTCTCCTTTAAAGTATTTGGCGTGCGGATATTTTTCGACGTATTCATAAATTCTTCCGCGTTTAACGTTTTTCAGGAACATGACGTAATCCAATTTTTCGCGGTCAATTCCTTCCGGATCATAAATAAATCCGCTGGAATCCGAAAGTGTGACTACTTTGGCTCCGAATTCCATGGCCTTTTCGGTGGCATATTGCGCCACATTGCCCGAACCGGAAACCAGAACGGTTTTTCCTTCAAAACTTTCGCCTTTAGTGGCCAGCATGGTTTGTGTAAAATAAACCAAACCGTAGCCGGTGGCTTCAGGGCGAAGTAAAGAACCTCCATAGGGCAAGCCTTTTCCGGTGAGAACACCCGTAAATTCATTTTTGAGTTTTTTGTATTGACCGAACAAATATCCAAT